>NZ_JBFBCI010000036.1:0-90577 GCF_040683095.1 Sphaerisporangium sp. NPDC051017 | reverse complement strand
GGGCGCTGATGCGCGGCGGCACCCGCCAGCGGCCCTCCTGGCGGAGCTTCCCGCTGATCGTGTGCAGCCGGAGCTCGGCTCCGGCGACCTCACCACCGGAGACGAGGGCGGATGAGGACTGCGGCAGGTCGGCCACCACCTGGTCCAGCTCGCCCAGGGTGCGTGCCGCGTAGGTGCGGTCGATCCGCTCGGTGAGCTCCTCAAAGTCGATCCGTCCCTCGCTGAGGGCGATCCTGAGCTGCTCGGCGACTCGCTCGCGGTCATCGTCCCCTGCGCGCACGTGCCGACGGTCGATCATCGCGTCCCCCTAGAGGCGTATGAAGGCACCGTGCGGCGAAAGGCCCTGAACTCGGCCGGCCCGGCAGACAGGGGTTGTGAGCCGACGCGCCATATGTGATCTTCGCGAGGACGACACATCCTGGAGTCACCGGACTGAGTGTATGGCCGTAAAGTACCGCTTTTCGCGCCACTGGTAGAAGCACCGGCCGTACGACATGGTCATGGACGGGTATCACCACGCCGTTCACTCCCGCAGTCCGCTACCGGGACACCTGGCTCACGCACGCCCGGTGGGTCCTGCCAGAGCATCTGGGCCTACCGTCTGCCACGGAAGCGCCGGAGTGTTGCTGTGCGCCGATGCAACAGGCAGCAACGGCACCGCGGACATCGCCGCCGACGCCCTGACCGCGCAGTACGACCCGCAGCTCCCGTTCTTCTTCCAGCACCACGACCACGGCCGGGTCACCGACGAACCGGGACTTCTGGTCGGTGCGGCCGGAATCGCCCTCGCTCTGGTTGATCGGAGCGGACTGGCCGCCCCCGAAGCACCCATCGCATGGACCGCCGCCCTCCTGCTGCCCACGCCGTTTCAATCCCCGTCCGACGCCACGATCGAAGGTAGATTCCCACGATGAATACCGACACCGACGTCCTTCAAACCGCCGGCCGGCTCCACGCCGACCTGATCGACCTCCTGCTCGCACGCGGAACGATCAGGTCCGCCCGAGTCGAGGCGGCGTTGCGATCGGTCCCCCGGCATCCCTTCGTACCCGGCGTCTCGCTGGAGACGGCTTACGCCCCCGATGACGCAGTCGTCACTCAACGGGACATCGCCGGTGCGGCGCTCAGTTCGGCGTCCGCGCCCGGGGTCGTCGCCTCGATGCTGGAGCAACTCGACGTCCAGCCCGGAGACCGCGTCCTGGAGATCGGCGCCGGGACCGGCTACAACGCCGCCCTCCTCGCCGAGCTGACGGGCCCGGAAGGGCACGTCGTCACCGTCGACATCGACACCGACATCGTCGACGGGGCCCGGACGGCTCTCGCCCGCACCGGGTACGGGCACGTCGAGGTGCTGTGCGGTGACGGTGCTGAGGGCTACGCCGGCTCCTACGATCGGATCATCGTCACCGCCGGAGCCTGGGACCTGCCCCCCGCGTGGTGGCAGCAGCTCGCCCCGGCCGGACGGCTCGCCGTGCCATTGCGGATCATCGGCGCGACGACCCGCTCCATCGCCTTCGACCGCCATGACGACCATCTGGTGAGCCGCTCCATGGTGACCTGCGGGTTCCTGGCCATGCGCGGCATAGGCGCCCGGCCAGAACCCTCCGTCACCCTCACTGAGGGTGTCACACTGCTCCTCGGCGACGGAAGCACCGCACCGCCCAACGCCCTCGCCCACGCACTCACCCAGGCCGCGACCCGCACCTGGTCGGGGATCTCGATCCGGTCAGGCCGGCCCTTCCAGGACCTCGACCTGTGGCTGGCGACCACCAGCCGTGGATTCTGCCGGATCGTCGCGCAACCGGAGGCCGTCGGCACAGACCTGGCGACACCGGCATTCCGGTGGGGCGGCGCGGCCGTGACCAACGAAACCGACTCCTTCGCCTATCTCACCATCCGGCCCAGCGAACCCGCCGACGACGGCCCCGTCTTCGAGCTCGGCGTTCGCGCCCACGGACCTCGCCGCCACGACCTCACGACCACGCTCCTGGAGCAGTTCGGGCATTGGGATACAAAGCACCGCGACACCACCCCCCGCATCGAGGCGCACCTCAAACCGTCCCAGGTCACCGCCACGACGGTCATCGACAAGCCCCACACGCTCCTGACCGTCACCTGGTGACCAGATGACCCCGGCGCTGCGCGAAGACTTCGCCCGCCGCTTCCCCCTCGTGCCCCGCGGCAGGCCTGCCTGCCACCGTCTGGACGTGCGCGTCCGCCAGGTCGCCGACCAGGTGGACACCGCGCCCCACGACCCGGCAGAAGCGGCGAGGATCGCGGCCGAAGCCCACAACCTCGGCGCGCTGATCGCCAGCGACTGCGGCCTGCCCTCCCTCGCCCGCGACCTGTGCTGGAAACAGTTCCACATCTTCCGCGACGCCCAGCCGTTCGACGCCACGGCAGCGAAACTCGCGCTGCAACCCCTCGTCAACCTCGGCCGCCTCCTTGCACGAGACGGCAACGGCACGGCCGCTCATCGCCTGATCGAGACGCTGTTCACCGCTGTGTGCCACCAGACGACCGTCACCCTCGACGACACGATCGCCGACCTCGGCAACCTCACCCGCACCCCCGACGACCACCGTGAAATCGTCCAATGGCTGTGGACCGTGCTCCTTGCCGACGGAACCCGAGCCCTGACCCAAGCGGGCAACTGGAGCCAAGCCCTCCAGCACGTCCAAGACCACCACGGCATCGGCCAGAGCCTCCTCGACGGCCGCCAAATCGCGATCATCGCCTACCACGCAGCCGGAGATCACCGGACCTCCGCACGTCTCCTGACGGAAACCATCACTCCCACTCCGTGGGAACAAACCGTGGCAGCCTGCCTGGCGGCCCTGACAGGCAACGACAACGGCAACACCGCCCGCATGGTGGACAACTATCTCGCGATCGGCGGCCCCCCTGCGCAGGTGGTCTTCCGCACCCGTCTGGGCCTGGCCGTCCTCGACCTCACCGACGACCGGTCCGCCCCACGCCTGGCCCACACGATCGAGACCGATGTACGGCAGTCGCGGGACGCCTATGCCGCCCGTGTGATCCTCGCCCACACCGGATGCGCATCCTTCATCCCCGCGTCGACGAGCAGGGCTCTGACCAGGCTCGTCGACGCCTCAGGTCTGGGAGCAGGAACCATGCCCAGCGAGATCTTGGACCGGTTCACGTTGGCGATGACCACCGCCGAAGCGTCACTCAGCGAGGCGCTCAGCGTCACGACTTGACCACCGAGGCGGCCGGTCGCGCGCCGTCCACCACGCCGTGCTGGAGGGCGCGCACGCCTGGGTCGCCGTCCACGACATCGAGCCCGGGGACGCCCTCGGGGCTACGACGTGAAGGCGGTGGTGCCCAGCAGGCGGTCGATCTGCGCCTGGTCGCACTTGGCGGGCGGGCAGAAGAACGTGATCAGCGTCACCGGGCGGCCCTGGCCCCTGTTCACGATGTAGACGACCAGGTCCAGGCGGCCCTGCTGGCCGGGGTCGTTGACGACGCCCGTGAGCCGGAACGCCGGGCTGCCCGCGACCGTGGCCGAGGTCGGCGCCGAGGCGAAGTCGGCCGGGCCCGGCAGGACGAAGCTCAGGCTGCGCTTGAGCGTCTCGGGGGCGTCGGAGGTGTTGATCGTCTCGTTGTTCTCGGCGAAGACGCCGGTCGCGCGGTCGGGCTGGGAGGCGAGCAGGGCGTTCACCGCCGTCCAGTCCGAGGCGATCGGCACGGAGAACAGCGCGTCGAACTCGGCCGCGGCCGGGGAGACGATCACGTACTCGTCGGTGTGCGTGCGCGCCTCCCACCCGCCGGGGTACTCGAACGCCACCTGCGCCGCCGAGGTGCCCGGGTACTGTTTGTACCCCACGGGAGCCGGGCCGCCGCCCTGGCCGAGCAGCAGCGTGGCGGCGACCGCCACCGAGACCAGCACCGCTCCCGCACCGATCAGGACGCCGGCCGGGAGGCGGCGTTTCCTGACGTCGGGCCGGGCTCCCGGCGGGTGGGTGGCCGAGCCGGGGCCCGCCCGGTCGAGACCGGGCGGGACGGTGCCGCCGTGCGGGCGGCCCGAGGGCGTGGTGAAGGGCGGCGTGGACTGGGACTGGACGGGCGTCGCCGGTCCGGGCCACGCGCCCCCGGGGCCCTGCGGCACGGGGACCGGTCCTGCCTGCTGGGGCGGCCACGATGACGGGCGTCCGTCCGCCCCGTCCGCCCCGACGGCCTGGTGCGGCGGCCACGACGGGCGGCCGTCCGGGCCGGTCGCCTGCCGCGGCGGCCAGGAGGACCGTCCGTCCGGCGGGCCGGGGTGCTGGTCGTCCCCGCTGATCGCGTCGCGCAGCGCCGCCACGAACCCCCGGCAGGTGTCGAACCGCTCGTCGGGGGATTTGGCCAGGGCGCGGGTCATCACCTGGTTGACGGCGTGCGGCAGGTCGGGCCGGTACGGGGTGAGCGGCGGCGGGTCGTGCGAGACGTGCGCGTACAGCAGCGCCAGCTCGGTGTCCCGCTGGAACGGCGGCTGCCCGCTGAGCGCCTCGTACACCACGCAGGCGAACGCGTACAGGTCGCTGCGCCCGTCCACGGCCTGGCCGCGGATCTGCTCGGGGGCGACGTAGCGCGGCGTGCCCATGAAGTGGCCCTGGCTGGTCAGGCCCGCCTCGGAGTAGGTGCTCTTGGTCAGCCCGAAGTCGGTCAGGTAGACGTGCTCGGGGCCGCGCCCGGACTCCTCGGTGACGAGGATGTTCGCCGGCTTCACGTCCCGGTGCACGAGCCCCTGCTGGTGGGCCGCGTCCAGCGCCGAGGCCATCTGCGAGAACAGTGCGTAGGCGCGCGCCACCGGCATCGGGCCGCTCTCGTGGATGAGCCGGCGCAGGTCGGCGCCCTCGACGAACCGCATGGCGATGAACAGCAGGTCGCCGCTGTCGCCCGCCTCGTAGATCGGGATGATGTTGGGATGGTCGATGCCCGCCACCAGCCGTGACTCGCGCACGAACCGGTCGCGGAAGCGCTGGTCCTGCGAGAGCTGCGGCGCCAGCACCTTCAGCGCGACCGTACGGCCGAGCCGCTGGTCGCGGGCGCGGTAGACGGTCGCCATGCCCCCGCGGCCGACCACCCCTTCCACGAGGTAGTCGGCCACCTGGGAGCCGATCAGTGGCGGCATCGAGAATCCTTGTTCGCTCATCGCCCCCCCGGGGCTACTTGTTCGCTCATCGGTCCACCGGGTGGCCGCAGAAACCGCAGAACCGGTGCGCCTGGCCGAGGCGCATGCCGCACTGCGTGCAGAACCGCGCCTGCCCGCCCTCGGCGACGGCCCCGCCCCCGGCATGCCCGGCCCCGGTGTGCGGCGTCCCGGTGTGCGGGGGCCCCGTGTGTCCCGCCGGTCCGGTCCCCTGGCCCTCGCCGGCGGGCCCGGCGGCCGGCATCGCCTGCGTGCCCTGGGACGGCCACACGTAGACGCCGGCCATCGCGTCCGGCGGCGGCTCGTCCCCACCGGCGTTCGCCCGCCGCCTGCGCCGCAGCGCCAGCGGCGCCGCGATCGCCACCGCCACCCCGGCGGCCACCACCCCGATCGCGACGGGCAGCATCGGCGACACGCCCGTCACGCTCCTGGCGGGCGCGGCCCCGGGCGTCGTCCCTCCGGACGGCGCGGTGCGGTTCGCGCGGGCGACGCGCAGGTGGTCCTGGGCCACGGCGTGGTCGGGCCGCAGCCGGAGCACCTGCTCGAAGACGGGGATCGCGTTGGCGTAGAACTTGTTGTGGTACGACGCGAGCGCGGTCTCGTACACGACGTCGACCGGCCCCCTGCGCGCCGTCACGCCCGCCGCGACCAGCGCCGCCCGCACGTCGTCCACGGGAGTCAGCGTCTCCGGGCTCGAACCGCCGCCGGTGATCAGGCCCACGACCTCGCTCTTGCCGTCGTCGATCACCGCTGCGCCCTCGCCGTCGCCGGAGAGGAAGGCGTCGAGCTTCTCCCGCTCGGCCGCCTTGAACGTGCGCCCGCCGGGCGGGTCGAGGTGGGCGGTCTGCAGCTTGGGGGGCGCCTTGGCGCTCGGACGGGCGGGCAGGCCCGCGACGTCGACGGACTCGATGCCGCTGCCGAGCGTCGTGCCGAGCGGGACCGTCGGCAGCGTGGCGTCCTCGCCGCCCTTGGTGAGCTTGAGCACGGCGGGCGCCCCCGGCGAGGAGCCGAAGTGCAGCAGCTCGGCCGGGTAGCCCTCCGGCGCGGGCGGGTCGGCGTACGGGAAGACGGTGACGTTGGTGGTGACGGTGGCCGAGCAGGTGGAGTTGCGCCCCTGCGGCGGGTAGCAGGCCCGCAGGCGGGCGTTCAGGTCGGGGTCCTTCAGCTTGTGCTCGGCGAAGTCCGCGGGGATCTTCACCTTGAAGTACTCGGCGAAGATCTTGTTGGCGGCGTAGACGCTCGGGTCCTTCTCGGTCTGGACGACGCCGGTCGCGGTCACCACGACGCCGTCGGGGGCCACGGTGAACCCGCTGCCGGTGCCGACCGGCATCTCGTACTCGCGCACGACGCGGCGGATGGTGCTCCGGTCGTCGAAGAGCGTGATCGACACGTGGGCCCGGGCCTCGACGCGGGCCGTTCCAGGGGTCACGCGGTCGGTGGAGCCGCTGGGGTGGGGGTGCAGGGCCGCGGCGTGCGCCGCGGGAACCGTGAGCCCGGTGAGCACGCTGAGGCCGAGCGATCCGAGGACGCCGAACCCCGCGACGAGGTGGTGCAGGCGGGGCATTTCCGCCTCCTGTTCCGGACCGAGGGTGATTCCAGGGTCGCAGCGCGGAGTGCGGCGTTCAAGGCCGATACGGCCGCTGTCACGCAGTTGCAATCGCGTGTTGAACGATCTGCGACCGCACCAATGATCTAGGGGGCGCTTGAAGCCCGCTTGTAGGTCACTTGCGGAGGCCCCGGCGGCGATGGTGGCGGCCCGGATCGGGCGTTAGGGTCCAGGCCACGGCCACAACGATCAGCACGCGAGGCGATATCTACGCCCACGAGATCGCCTTGGTAACCTGCTTTCCCTCAGTTCTTCCAGTACGCGGTGGACGCGGACACCGGTGGTGACCTCTGGTTCTTTACCACCGGCGGCGCGGTGACATCATCCCCGGCGGTGGCGAAAGGCGTGGTCTCCTTCGGCAGCGCGGACCGTAAGTTGTACGCAGTCGCGACGTGAAGGTCGGCTGCCAACGCGCAACCAGACAAGGAACGCGCTCACATCCCCGCCCGCAGTTGAGTATTGACCCCTTTAGGGCGATAAGTCGGTTCAGGCCGGAGTGTGAGCGGTGCGACGGGGCTGGATCTAGGATTGTGACGCATGTGGATGCGTTGGTCGGCTGCCGTGGTGTTCGTGCTGCTTCCGACGGTGTTGGCATATGTCGGGGGACCGCTCATCGCGAGCACGGGGATGTTTTATTACGACATATCCGTGCGTGACGGGATCGGGGTCTTCTCGCTGGCGCAGGGGCTCGGCGCCGGGTACCTGGGTTCGGCGGTCTTCGATGCGGCGGTGGCGGTACTGCACGTGGAGATTTTCACGATCGGTTTCGCGCTGCCGGCGGTTCTGGTCTTCGCCGCGTTCCTGTGGCGGGGACGTCGCTTCACCAGGGCCGTGGTCTGGCTGCTGGGCGTCCTCGCAGTGGCCAATCTCGGCGCCAACCTGGTCGCCCTTTTCTCGGATTTTTCGGTATGCCCGCCGTTGGGTGACCATGAGTCCGCCTGCTACCGGGGCGCCGGGGCAACACCGTTCTTCCTCTACGCCCCGGCCTACGCCCTCGCCGCCTACCTGCTGGCAACCCTCGCCACTGCCAAGACCGACGCTGACGCCACACGATCACCCGTCCCATGATCCCCTGCACCAAGCCGCTCCTTGCAGACCTCCCACTCGATCGAGCTGCTGTCCGGTCGCTGACCAGCTCGCCGAGCACGGTTTGCACGGAAGATCACAAATGTCAAGATTTCGATAAAGAATCTTGGATGTTAGCTTCCTTGTGCGCAATGTCCATGTGATCC
Source organism: Sphaerisporangium sp. NPDC051017 (assembly GCF_040683095.1). Lineage (NCBI taxonomy): Bacteria > Bacillati > Actinomycetota > Actinomycetes > Streptosporangiales > Streptosporangiaceae > Sphaerisporangium > Sphaerisporangium sp. NPDC051017. The sequence goes on along the minus strand of NZ_JBFBCI010000036.1, from coordinate 82,587 downwards.
CCGCACCATCGTGCGGACTGCAGGCATGCCCAAAGGGGTTGTTTGTGAGTTTCTTCGCGATGGGATGGCGTCCAACCGCGTCTCCGCATCGGAGGAAGGCCCGCGGCCTCCTCATCCCCGTCCTGGCGGTTTCGGTGACACTGGGAGTGGGCCTCTCGCCCCTTCCGGCCCGGGCGGAACCCGCGCCGTTACGTCTGGCCAGCGCCCCTGAGCCGACGCCACAGCCGGGCGGGGAGCTGGTCGTCGACAAGTTCATCGCCTCCGCCCAGACCAAGGCGGCCAAGGCCGGCCAGCGCGTCGAGGTACCCGGGCACCAGACCGAGTCCAGCACCGTCTACGCCAACCCCGACGGCAAGACCCTGCGCATGGAGCTCTACACCGAGCCCATCCGGGTGAAGAAGCCCGACGGCGAAGGCTTCACCCCCATTGACACCACCCTGGTCCAGCGTGACGGCGTCATCGAGCCCAAAGCTGTCCTGGGCAAGCTGGCCCTGTCCGCGGGCGGCGACCGCACCCTGCTGCGCAGCGACTCCGAACGCTCGGCCGCCAGCGTATCGGCCCCATCCAAGCTTCCCAAGCCGCTGCTGAAGGGCAACACGGCCACCTACCGGTCCGCGTACGGCCAGGGCGTGGACCTCCAGGTCACCGCCACCGTGACTGGATTCCGCCAGAAGATCGTCATCGGGAGCCGCCCCACCGGGCCGCTCCGCTTCCGCCTGCCCGTAGACCTGCCGGAGGGCATGTCCTTCACCGCCGACGCCGCCGGTCGGCCGTCCCTGATGTCGGGCGGCGAGAAGGTCCTGGACCTGCGCCCCGGCATACTGCTGGACGCCGTCGCCGAGGCCCCGGACGCCCCGATCGATGGCGGACGTCCCGGCAAGGCCCCCGTCACCCTCGAACCGGGCACCTCGACACTCGTGTACGCTCCCGACCCGGCCTTTCTCGCCGGCCCGGCGGTCACCTACCCGGTGACGCTCATGGCGGTCGACTCGGACTGGTGGGAACCGGACATCGCCGACGGCGGCTCCGACACCTTCATCAACAACGACGCCTGGATGTACAGCGCCGACGGCTTCAACCTGGATCGCATCCTGGTCCGCAAGTCCAATAGCGGCAGCGTGCGCTGGCGCAGCTACCTCAAGTTCCCCGACATCCCGCACGACTCGCCGCTGCGCCAGGGCACGGTGCAGAACGCGGACCTGACGCTGTGGAACCACCAGTCCAACAGCTGCGGCGACGTGGTCGGCTCTGGCGTCATCGCCCGGCGGGTCACTTCCCCGTGGGACGAACTGTCGCTCCACTGGAACGCCCAGCCGACGGTCACCAACGCGGGCTCGAACGTCGAGTTCGGGGCGTACAGTCCCGACTGCGCGCTGGGCGGCTGGGCGGCCAAGGAGTGGTACCTGATCCACTCGGTCAACGGGATCGTCCAGGAGTGGGCGGACGGCGCCCCCAACTACGGCATCCAACTCGCCGCCGGGAACGAGAACGACCTGACCAACTGGCGGCGTTACCGCACCCAGGAGTACACCTGCTGTAGCCCCGGCGCCCACCCGCCGAAGCTGACCGTGGACTTTGAGCCCGGCCAGCGCCTGCGCCTGGTGTTCGGCCTCGACGAACGCCCCTCGGACCTGCCCACCTACGACGAGGCCGCCGCGAACGCCATCGAGCCGGGCGAGGAGGACCTGCCGCCGATGACGGTCGCCGCCTCCATCGAGCACAACGACGCGCCCGGCGTCGCCTACGAGGTGCGCCCGAACAACCTGAAGCCGCTGGCGGGCGGCGAGTGGAGCGTCATGGACCCCGACGTGGGCGACGACGAGCCGCCGACGGTGGTGGCCGTCAGCCCGGTGGCCGACGCCACAGCGGTGCCCGTGGACCAGCAGGTCACGGTCACGTTCAGCGAACCGGTGGACGAGACCGCGTTCACGCTGAAGACGGCCGCCGGAGTCCCGGTCACTGGCACCACGGTGATGGACGAGGCCAAACTCCAGCTCACCTTCACCCCGGGCGCGCCGCTGGCGGAGGGCACGGTGTACATGGCCGAGGTGGCCGACGCCATGGACCTGTGGGAGAACGACCTGGCGACCCACACCTGGTCGTTCACCACGGTGGACAGCGGCGAGCGCGGGCGCTGGAACTTCGACGAGGGCGAGGGGGAGACGGCGGCCGACTCCTCCGGGCGCGGCAAGGACGCGACCCTGACCGGCACCGCGAACTGGACCACCGGCAAGAACGGGAACGCCGTCTCCAACACGAAGGCCGAGGCGTTCGCCGCCGCCCGGGCGGAAGCCGTACGCCAGGGCCAGCCGGTCGAGGTCGCCGGAGCCACGACCGCGACCAGCGTCACCCACGCCGAGCCGGACGGGAAGCGCTTCACCACCACGATCACTTCGGGGCCGACGCGGAGCCGCGTGGACGGCCGCTGGGTTCCGATCGACACCTCCCTAGTTGAGCGGGACGGAGCGCTCAGGCCCCAGGCGATCGACGCTCGGGTGGATGTGCAGGTCTCCACCGGAGGCACCGGTGCGTTCGTGGCGATGGCCACTGAAGAGCGGCGGTACGCGCTGACCTGGCCGACCGTGCTGCCCAGGCCGACGGTCAAGGGCAACGTGGCCACCTACGCCAATGCGGCCGGTAAGGGTGCGGATCTGGTGGTGACGGTGCTGCCGACGGGGTTCCGGCATGACGTGGTGCTGCGCGAGCGGCCCGCCAAGCCGCTGGAGCTGAGGATCGGTGTGGAGACCGGCAGGCTGACCCTTCTGGAGGGCAAGGACGGAGGTCTGCTGCTGAAGGCCGCGAAGGATGGCAAACCGGTGGCTTCGGCGCCGGAACCGGTGATGTGGGACACCCCATCCGGGCGGCAGGGCACTCCAGGCGGGTTCCGCAAGCGCGGGAAGATTAGCACCGACGTGGTCACAAACGGCGGCAGGCAGGTGCTGGTACTCCGCCCGGATGCCCGTTACCTGGCCGACGCCGCGACGAAGTATCCGGTCACGATCGACCCGACGACGACGCTGCCCCTGACCACCGACACCACGGTCTTCCAGGGGGAGACCCGCTCGTACGCGGGCGAGACGTACATGGCCGCCGGGGCCTCCGGAGATCCCCTGTTCGGTATCCCGTTTCAGCTCAGTCGTGCCCACATGAAGTTCGACACGTCCGCTCTCTCAGGCGTGACCGTGTCCACCGCCTCATTGCAGGCATACCGGCATGCCGTCAACACGCTCTTCCCCTGCTCCTCTTCTTCGGGGATCATCGCGGCGCGCGTCACAGCTGCCTGGAACCCGGCGACGCTCACGTGGGCGAACAAGCCAGCCACCACGACGACGGGACAGGTCACCACCTCCGAGACCGGCAACTGCGCCGCCGGGCAGTACATGAGCTGGCCCGTCACGGCGATCGCACAAGCCTGGGCATCCGGCACCGCCAACCACGGCGTGGAACTGCGCGGCGTCAGTGAGAGCGCGAACGCCAACTATCAGGTCTACTTCAACACCAGCGAGTACGGAGGCGGCCATCCTCCCACGTTGAACGTGACCTACACCATTCCGTCCGCGCCAACGGTGAGTGGCTTGGCGATCACACCGGCGACGCAGCAGTCTGGGACGACGATCGCGACATCTCTCACTCCGCAGCTCGCGGCCACAGTTTCCGACACCGCGGGCAGCGGCTTGACCGGGCAGTTCGAGGTCGAGCACGACCCCGCCGCGACTGGGCAGGGCACCGGCCAGATCTGGACCGGGAGCCTCGGCAACGTCCCAGCCGACACCCAGGCGAACATCACCGTCCCAGCGGACACGCTGACCGACGGGTGGACGGTACGCTGGCGGGCCCGCGCGGTCTCGGCCACCGCCGCCTCCGCCTGGTCGGACTGGCAGTCCTTCATCGTCAGCGTGCCCAAGCCCACTGCCACCGGCCTGACCATCATCCCGTCGAAGGTGGTGGACGGCGTGACGGTGGCCACCACGCTCACCCCCACGCTGAAGGCCACCCTCACCCACCCGACCGGCCAGGCCATCCGCGCCGAAGCCGAGATCGAGCACGACCCGGCCGCGCCGGAAGGGCAGGGCACCGGGCAGATCTGGACTGGGAGCGTGGTCGACGTCGCCTCCGGCACCCAGGCCGGCATCACGGTACCGGCGGGCGAACTGACTGACGGATGGAAGGTGCGCTGGCGCTTCCGCGCGGTCACCGAACAGGCCGCCTCGGCCTGGTCGGACTGGCAGCAGGTCACCATCGACGTCACCCAGCCCGGTGAGGAACCTCTGGCCCAGACCGCAGGACCGGTGATCCGCACCGACCAGAGCTTCACCGCCGCCGCGTGGTTACGGTGGAACGACAAGGAGGGCGACTACCAGATCATCGAGCAGCGGGGCACGAACCGGGCGCCATTCCGGCTCGGCAACATGCCCGAGCACGGGCTGGTGTTCACGCTCGCCGACAGCGACACCGCCGGGGCGGCGATGGACGGGGTGCTCTCCGGGGTCGAGCCGCCGGTCGATCAGTGGTTCCACCTCGCCGGTGTGTACGACGCCGACGCGGACACGGTCACGCTGTACCTGGACGGCGAGGCGATTGATTCGGCCCCGATCGGGTTCGACCCCTGGCACGCCGAGTCGGCCATGACCCTGGGCACCCGCATGCTGGGCGACCTGGACGAGGCCCGCGTCTACCAGCGGGCACTGTCCGCCGAGGCCGTCGCGGGGCTGCTGGCCGAGCCCGCCGTTCAGAAGGCGCCCGCGGTCGAGAAGGCCGAAACCAAGGCCGGAACGACGGCTGAGGCCGCCGCGGCCGTGCTACCCGGGTTCGACTACGAGCGGCACGACCTGGACACCTGCAACGACAAGCTGATCCCAAGTGGGCTGGTCTACACGGCGGAAGGGTTCCGGGAGCTCAAGCCGTACAGCGGCTGCTGGACCAAGTGGCTGGGCTGGGGCGAATGGGACGTCGACCGGAAGAAGAGCGTAGCCGCCGGGAAGCCGATCCCCGTCCCCGATCCGGACGACGCCGTGGTAGCCGAGACGACCGTGGTCATGCACACCTACCTCGGCAACGCCGACGGGACGGGCGTGGTCGGCGGCGGCTCCCACAACCCGCGGGACATCTCCGTCTGGACCAAGGTCAAGGACGTACGGGCGTTTGATGACGGCCAGCCGACGACCAAGTTCGACAACGACTACATGAGACTGGAGGTCACCGCCGACGAGGGCGAGGACAGCGGGGACTGCGTGCGCCGGGCGAGCGACACCGACCGCCGGGCCAAGGTCGGAACCTGGCGGGCGGGCACCGCCTACGACGACTACGTGTTCACCTCCCTGCCCAAAGCGGGCGACGACGCGTCGATCGACATCTGTGAGATCTCCCCCAAGCTCTACTACGAGGACCGCTGGGGGCCCCTCGACGGAGAGATCGCCTTGTGGAACAAGCCCGAGAGGCGCGTCTACCGGTACAGCCAGGTTCCCCGGGTCCGCTGTGACAACAGCAAAATGGGGAACAAGGTCGGCTCGGACGAGTACCGCCACAAGAAGGCATGCGTGTTTGGCTCGGCCAACCGGATCTTCACCATGTCGCTGAGCGACACGAACATCACCGGCGCGGCCCTGCACAACTTCATGGCCATGAACTTCCCCAACGCCACGCGCCCGGAGTTGCTGGACAGCGACGGGAACCTCCTGAACAAGGACATTCCTGGCGACTACGGGCCGGGATCGGAGCCCAAGGACAAGGAGAACTTCCTACGGCGCGGCACGGCTTCTCCCAGCGCCGATGCTAAGGCCTGGGTACGCGAGAACCGGACCAAGATCTCCACACCCTGTAGGCACGAGCGTACCCGCCTCGAAGGGCAAGAAGTAGTCGTCAAGAAGACACTGGAATGCGATGAGTTCCCCTACGCCAGCAGCAAACAGGGCGCCAAGGACGCCAACGGGCACTACTCGATCATGTACATCCCGAAACTTCAGAACAACATCCACGGGCGGTACCTGTCGGCGTTCTACTCGCGCTATCGCGTGGGCACCGACAACAAGTTCTGGGTGAGAATCGTGGACTAAGTGATCCACTAGCAGAATAATCGCGACACTGCTCTGGCGCGGCCCGCTTCCCGGCGTGCCGCGCCAGAGTGTTTCCTTGATCCGAACAGGACTCGACCATGGCTTTCCCCAACGAGCGTTACGACCTGCTCAACGAGTACGAACTGCACGACGTCTTCGTCGGCGCTTGGTGCAAGGGCCTGAGCGTCGCCGAGGCCGCGGCGCGGTTGCGGGCCGATCCCGACTCGGCCACCGAGTGTGTGTGGGCGGAGATCGGCGACGGCCTGGGCGAGCTGGACGCGAAAACCGGCGTGGTGTGGATCGGCGAGCAGGCCCCCGGCTGGACGCAGATCATCCAGTACGCGGGCCTGCACATCGGCATGAACGAGCCGCAGCTGGAGCTGTCGGACGGCGGCGCGCTCCTCTACCTGGGCTGGCCGCTGCTGGAACTGGAGGGCCCGGAGGATCTCGAGTACGTGGTGGACGGGCGTGCACTCACGAGCCTGTCCCTGGCCGACCCCGACGTCAGGTTCGGCCCCGAGCCCGGCGCGCTGGACCGGTACATGGACGGGCTGCCCCTGGACCTGGAAACCCCGGTGGACGAGCTGCTCGACGCCGCTTTCCAGCTCGTCGGCCGGGTCGCCGGACGGGAACTGGACGCCGACTGGCTGCGCGGCAGCCACACGCGGTACGTCATCCCGGCCGCCGCCTGGGACCTGACGTAGCGGTCGGTCACTGGCCGCGCCATGCCGTCGAGTGCGGCATCGACCGGCAGCCTGGCCCTAGGCTCATCCTGTCTGAGTAGGCCGTCGCGACAGGTCAGTACCTTCCCGTGGCGTCGGTACCGCGGGTGGGCCCTGGCCGCGCAGCTGGTCCATTCATCGGGCTGGACGATCGAGTTCTACGACCGCCAAGGCATGACCGAACGCTTCATGCCACCCCCGAACCACCTGCCTGGGGGAAGACCGGGGGAAGCTGACACCCGAGTGAGGGGCCGTCTAGGGTCGCTTGAAGGGCGCTTGTGGGTCACTTGGGGACGTCTTGGCGGCGATGGTGGCGGCGCGGATCGGGCGTTAGGGTCCAGGTCATGGCCACATCGAGCGGCCATGAGAGCCGAAGGAGCGCCCGTATGACCGTTCGCGTCGTCGTGGCCGACGACCAGGCCATGGTGCGCGCCGGGCTGCGCATGGTCGTGGAGTCCGAGCCAGGCATGGAGGTCGTCGGCGAGGCCGCGGACGGTGCCGAGGCCGTCGCCCTGGCCCGCCGCCTGCGTCCCGACGTCGTCCTCATGGACATCTCGATGCCCGTCATGGACGGCCTGACCGCCGCGCGGCGCGTCCTCGGCGACCCGGACCCGCCCCGGATCATCATTCTGACCACGTTCGACACCGACGAGAATCTCTACGCCGCGCTGCGGGCGGGCGCGAGCGGGTTCCTGCTCAAGGTGTCGCCGCCCGAGCAGCTCGTGGAGGCCGTCCGGGTGGTCGCCGCCGGGGACGCCCTGCTCGACCCGGCCGTGACCACCCGCGTCATCGCCTCCTTCGCGGGCAGGCACGAGCCGGTCAGGCCGTCCAGCCTGGACGAGCTCACCCGGCGGGAGCTGGAGGTGCTGCGCCATCTGGCCCGCGGCCTCACCAACGCCGAGATCGCGGGGGAGCTGTTCGTCGGGGAGGCCACGGTCAAGACCCACGTCGCCCGGGTGCTCATGAAGCTCGGCCTGCGCGACCGCGCTCAGGCGGTGGTGTTCGCGTACGAGTCCGGGGTGGTGCGGCCGGGGGCGGCGGGATAGTACGAGGCCCAGCCCTCGTTGCCCAGCCTCAGCACCTTCACGCCGAGGTACCCGAGCACGACCAGGTTGCCGCCGCTCCACAGCAGGCTGGCCGGGCCGTACTCGACGACGTAGATCGAGCCCCAGGCGACGAGGCCCACGACCCGCGCCGGTGGCGTACCGGCGGAAGCCGATGGAGTCGGAGGGTCTCATCATGACGGTTCCATTCGGGTTCCCTGGTGGCTCAGGGGTCGGGTCGGTTCCGCGGCGGCGGGGACGACGGCCCGGCTGCCGTCCCCGGGGCGGGGGGACACGGCGGCTGACCGTGCCGGACAGGACGGTACGGGGCCGGGGCCGGGCGGGGCGTCCGCCGGGCGGGTGATCCGTAGTCCCTCTGACGGCTGAACCGGACGGCGCCCGGGACGGGAACCCCGGCGCGGCAGGGGTTTCCGGTGGCCGTCCTGATCGCGGCCGGCCGCCGGGGGTTCCGGGTTTCCCGCAAGACGGCTATCTGTGTGTATATTTTCCGTATATATCGAGCCGTGACTGGAGAAATTTCGCTACGGAGGGACGGAGCGGTATGAGGGCTTTCCCGCGAGTGCTGTTCGACGAGGCGCACAACGAGTCGTGGACGATCCGCCGCGAGGTCGCCGAGGCGATCAACCCGGCCCACCCCGACGACAACAGCTACGCCCGCGCCGCCGAGGTCCTCCGCCGCCTCGGGCACACCGTCACCGCCCACACCGAGGGCGCCATCACGCCCTCCGTGCTGGCCGCGCACGACGTGTTCGTCATCGCCCACCCCTCGGGCGAGCGCTGGGAGCGCACCGTCGGCCTCGGCAGCCCCGCGCTGCCCGCCGAGGAGATCGACGCCATCGAGCGGTACGTCGCGGACGGCGGCGGGCTGATCGTCCTCGCCGAGTGCGAGCAGGAGAAGTACGGCAACAACCTGGCCGACCTGCTCGCCCGGTTCGGCGTGGGCATCGAGCACACCACCGTCCAGGATCCCGGCAACTCCTACAACGGCGTCGCCACCTGGGTGCGCGGCGTGCCGGTGGCGGGTCCGGGCTCCGGCGACGACCTCACGGCAGGGGCCCGAGAGGCCTGCTTCTACCGGGCGGGCGTCCTGACCCCGCCCGCCGGGGCGACCGTCCTGTTCGAGACCTCGCAGGCCGCCGACCCGGCAGGGCGGGCGCTGGCCGTCGCCCTGCGCCACGGCGACGGCCGCGTGGTCGTGTTCGCCGACTCCGACCTGTTCGGCGACGACTCCATCGGCGACCTGCGGCACGCCCGCCTGTGGGGCAACGTCGTCACCTGGGCCGCCCGCGTCCCGGCCGCCGCCGGCGCGCGCGGCGGGGACGACGCCGGGACCGTGGCGCTCAGGCGGGCGCTCAAGGACGCCGTCGAGGAACTGCGGCCCCTCACCGCCAAGGACGGGTCCGTCGAGGACGCCACCGCCGCCTCCCCGATCGTGGACCGCGTGGCCGAGGCCGTCGAGAAGCTGGCGCCCGCGTACCCGCACGACGAGGCCTACCTGACCGCAGTGCTCGCCGACCTGCGCAAATGGCAGGCGGGCGGGTTCGGCGTGCCGGACTTCCTCGACTCGCTCAACGCCTTCCACCCCGACGCCCAGCGGGTCGACGGCATGGAGCACCTGGTCGTCTTCCCGATGTACACCCAGAACGGCAACCCGAACCGCAACCTGGAGGCGGTCTGGATCCGCACGGTGTGGCCGGAGTGGCTGGCCGCGCTGGAGCGCGAGCGGTACGACAACCCGATGTTCGTCCCGATCGAGTTCGTCGACTTCACCGCCGGATACGACACCAACTCCGCCGTGCTGTTCCCCGAGACCGTCGCCGTCCGCGAGGTCCCGCCGAGGTTCACCTGGGGCGCCATCTTCTGCGACCGCGAGGCCGCGCGGTTCCGCAGCGTCGGCCGCGCCGCCGCCGACACCCTCAAGCTGGCCCTCCCGCCGGACGCGGCCCGGCTGCTGGACAGCCAGGAGCTCGCCCAGGACACCTTCGTCCTGTGGGACCTCGTCCACGACCGCACCCACAGCCACGGCGACCTGCCGTTCGACCCGTTCATGATCAAGCAGCGCATGCCGTACTGGCTGTACTCGCTGGAGGAGCTGCGCTGCGACCTGACGGCCTTCGGTGAGGCGGTCAAGCTGGAGAAGGAAGGCGTGCCGCACGCCCGGTACGTCCAGTACGCGATCCTCTTCGACCGGCTCTTCCGCTTCCCGATCACCGGTGAGCGGGTGCGCAACTACGACGGCCTCGGCGGGCAGCTCCTGTTCGCCTACCTGCACCGCAACGACATCGTCCGCTGGACCGACAACCGGCTCAGCGTGGACTGGGAGCGCGTCGCGGACGGCGTCGCCGACCTGCGCGGCGAGGTCGAGAAGCTCTACCGCGACGGCATCGACCGTTCCAAGCTGGCGCACTGGCTCGCCGCGCACCGGCTCGTCGCCGCCTACGTCGCCCCGCACCCGGCCTCGGTCTGGAACCGCGGCGTGGACGCGCTGCCCGTCGAGGGCTTCCCGAAGGCCGTGGTCGACGCGGTCCTGCCCGACGAGTTCCCCCTGAGCATGTTCTACGAGGCGCTGCGTCGTAAGCTTTCCGGCGTCATCGAGGCCACGAAGGGAATCCGCGGGTGAGCACCACCACCGAGCACGCAGGCAGAGCGGGCACCGCCGGCAGGGTAGTCGTCGTCACGGGCGCCGGCGGCCCCACGGGCCAGGCCGTCACCGCGCGCCTGACCGCGCGCGGCGACACCGTCATCGGCGTCGACAGGCACGAGGCTACGGGCGTACTCGCCGTCGACCTCGCCGACGCCGAGGCCGTGCGCGCCCTGGCGCGCCGCGTCCAGGACGAGCACGGGCGGGTGGATGGTGTCGTCCACCTCGTCGGCGGCTGGCGGGGCTCCAAGACCTTCGCCGAGACCGACCTCGCCGACTGGGACGTCCTGCACACGCAGCTGATCCGCACCCTGCAGAACGTCTCGCTCGCCTTCGAGCCGCTGCTGCGGGTCAGCGACGACGCCCGGTTCGCCATCATCTCCGCCACGGCGGCCCAGCGGCCCACGCAGGGCAACGCGGCCTACGCGGCGGCCAAGGCGGCGGCCGAGGCATGGACGCTCGCCCTCGCCGACGCGCTGCGCGGCACGCACGCCGCCGCCGCCATCCTGGTCATCAAGGCCCTGGTCAACGACGCGATGCGGGCCGCCGCCCCCGAGCGAGCCTTCCCGGGGTTCACCGACGTGAAGGACCTCGCCGAGGCCGTCGCCCGCCTGTGGGACCGGCCCGCCGAGGACGTCAACGGCACCCGGACGGACCTCACTTCGTGACCCAGGCACGACGTCACCACGACCCCGAGGTCAAGGGGTTCGCCAGCGACAACTACGCCGGCGTCCACCCGGAGGTCCTCGAGGCGCTGGCCCTCGCCAACGGCGGCCACCAGGTCGCCTACGGCGAGGACGACTACACCAAGGCCCTGCAGGACGTGTTCAAGCGGCACTTCGGGCCCGGCGCCCAGGCGTGGCCGGTGTTCAACGGCACCGGCGCCAACGTGGTCGGCCTGCGCGCCATGACCGACCTGTGGGAGGCGGTCGTCTGCGCCGAGACCGCCCACATCAACACCGACGAGGGCGGGGCGCCCGAGCGCACCGCCGGGCTCAAGCTGATGAGCGTCCCCACCCCCGACGGCAAGCTGACACCCGCGCTGATCGACCGGCAGGCGTGGGGCTTCGGCGACGAGCACCGCGCCCAGCCCCGCGTCGTGTCGATCTCGCAGAGCACCGAGCTCGGCACTCTGTACACACCGGAGGAGATCGCCGCGATCGCCGGGCACTGCCGCGAGCTCGGAATGCTCCTGCACATGGACGGCTCCCGCCTGATCAACGCCGCCGCCGCCCTCGACGTGCCGCTGCGCGCGCTCACCACCGACGCCGGCGTGGACGTGCTGTCCTTCGGCGGCACCAAGAGCGGCCTGATGTTCGGCGAGGTCGTGGTCGTGCTCAACCCCTCGGCCGTCCGGGGCATGGTGTACCTGCGCAAGACCGCGATGCAGCTCGCCTCCAAGATGCGGTTCGTGTCCGTGCAGTTCGAGGCGCTGCTGGCCGGCGACCTGTGGCTGCGCAACGCCAGGAACGCCAACGCCATGGCGGCGCGCCTCGCGGCGGCCGTGCGCGAGATCCCCGGCGTCACGCTGACCCGGCCGGTCCAGGCCAACGCGGTCTTCGCCGTCATCCCGCCCGAGGTCGCCGACCGGGTCCGTAAGCGGTTCCGCTTCTACACCTGGGACCCCGCCACGGGCGAGGTCCGCTGGATGACCTCCTTCGACACCACCGAGCACGACGTCGACGCCTTCGCCGCAGCCCTCGCTGTGCATATGGCCGCGCCTTCGGCACGGCGTGTTCGGGGCGCACTTTAGGCGGCGTTCTTCCGTCGTCACTCGGAAGGGGGCTCGTTCCTCACCCCCTTCCTCTCTCCTCTTCCAGAACACCGCCGCGCCCCGAACAGGCATATGGCCGCGCCTTCGGCACGGAGTGTTCGGGGTGGACGGGTCATTTGAGGATCGAGGGGTAGGGCTTGGCGTCGCGGGCTTGGAGTAGTTCGGTCATGTAGGCGATCTCGCTGTCCTGGGTGTCGACGATGTGCTGGGCCATCGTCCGCACCTCGGGGCGGTTCGTCAGGGACAGCACGCCCCGCGCCATCTGCACGCCGCCCTCGTGATGGCGGATCATGAGCTGCAGGAAGAGGATCTCGGCGGCCTTGCCCTTGGCTGCCTGGAGCCGTTTCATCTCCTCGTCCGAGGCCATGCCGGGCATCGTGCCGGGGGCTCGGGCCGCCGCGGCGGTGCCGTGCCCGTGCCCGGCCATCCATGCCATCTCCGGCCGGGTGGTCGCCTGGTTCAGGCCCCACTGCTGGAGCCAGCCCATGAAGACCCCACGCTGCGCCGTCTGCGTGGTGATGATGTCGTACGAGAGGCCGCGGATGGCGGGGTCGGTGCTCGCGTCGCGGACGGCGAAGCTCATCTCGACCGCTTGGGCGTGGTGGACGCCCATGTCACGGGAGAAGCCCGCCTCGGGGGAGGCGTCCCCGGGCGGTCCCGAGCTGCCGTTGACGAGAAGCGTCACCGCGGCCGTGGCCAGGCAGGAGATCAGGGCGACGAGGATCAAGCGCGTTCGTGTGGTTGCCATTTCCAGCCAGATGAGTGAATGTCCCGGTCGTTAGACGCAAACGTTATTACCTACCCACTATCCTCCACATAAGTATCGGGGCTTGAGCAGTCAGGGTCTTGACCAGCAGTTGGAGGACTGATGACCAAGGAGAAGACGCAGGCGCGGCGGGAGCAACTCGCCAAGCTGCGTGCCGCGCAGAAGAGCAAAGAGCGGCGCACGGCGATGCTCGTGTGGGGAGCGGGGGCCTTCGTCATCATCCTGCTGGTCGGCATCGTCGGGTTCTACGTGATCCAGGAGCGCGCGGCCAGTTCGCTGGACGGGGTGAAGTCGTTCGCCTACAAGGGCTCCCAGCACACGCTGATCAAGGTCGACTACAAGGAGAAGCCGCCGGTCGGAGGGGAGCACAACCCCGTCTGGCAGCAGTGTGGCGTCTACGACGAGCCGATCAACAACGAGAACGGTGTCCACTCCATGGAGCACGGCTCGGTGTGGATCACCTACCGGCCGGACCTTCCCAAGGCCGACGTCGACAAGCTCAAGGCCCTCGTCACCACCGACTACCTCCTGCTCAGCCCGTACCCGGGCCTGAAGGCGCCCGTGGTCGCCAGTTCCTGGAACCACCAGCTCGAGCTCACGGGCGTCGACGACCCCCGCCTGGCGAGGTACATCGCCAAGTACAAGCAGAACCCGACCGAGACGCCCGAGTACGGCGCGACCTGCACGGGCAACGGCAGCACCGACCAGACGGCCGCGCAGAGCCCGATCCCGGCCACCTCGCCGAGCGCGGCTCCGAGCGGCGCGCCCAGCGCCACCGAGATGCCCAAGGCGTCGCCGAGCTCCTGAGACCCCGCCCGGCCCGGCCCGTTGAAGGCCGGGCCGGGCGCAGGTCAGCGCAGTACCGTGGCGGGCTCCACGGCCTCCAGGCCGTGGGCCTCGCCGACGGGCGGGCTGGTCAGGACGCCCGCGTGCGTGTTCAGCCCGAGCCCGAGCGCCGTGTCGCCGCGCAGGGCGTCCCGCCAGCCCTCGTCGGCGATCGCCAGGGCGTAGGGCAGGGTGACGTTGGTCAGCGCGTACGTCGAGGTCGCCGGGACCGCGCCCGGCATGTTCGCCACGCAGTAGAAGACCGTGTTGTGCACCCGGTAGGTCGGATCGGCGTGGGTGGTGGGACGGGAGTCCTCGAAGCAGCCGCCCTGGTCGATCGAGATGTCCACCAGCACGGCGCCTTCCTTCATCCGCGAGACCAGCTCGTTGGTGACGAGCTTCGGCGCCCGGGCGCCGGGGACCAGCACCGCCCCGATGACGAGGTCGGCGTCCAGGACGGCCCGCTCGATCTCGTAGGCGTTGGACGCGACGGTCCGCAGGTGCCCCCGGTAGATCGTGTCCACCTGGCGCAGCCGCTCGATGTTCCTGTCCAGCAGCAGCACCTCGGCCTGCATGCCGAGCGCGATGGTCGCGGCGTTCAGCCCGGTCACGCCCGCGCCGAGCACGACCACCTTGGCCGGGTAGACGCCCGGCACCCCGCCCATGAGCACCCCTCTGCCGCCGCCCTGCCGCATCAGGTGGTAGGCGCCCACCTGCGGGGCGAGGCGCCCGGCGACCTCGGACATGGGGGCCAGCAGCGGCAGCGCGCCGTTGCCGAGCTGCACGGTCTCGTACGCGATGCCGGTCACCCCGGACTCCATCAGGGCGAGGGTCAGCTTCCGTGACGCGGCGAGGTGCAGGTAGGTGAACAGTACCTGCCCCTCGCGCAGCAGGCCGTACTCCGAGGCGATGGGCTCCTTCACCTTCAGGATGAGATCGCCTTCGCGCCAGACGTCCTCGGCGGTGTCCAGGATCGTCGCGCCGGCGGTGCGGTAGTCCTCGTCGTGGATGGCCGAGCCCTCGCCCGCGCCACGCTCGACGAACACCTGGTGGCCGTGCCGGGCGAACTCGTTCACCCCCGCGGGGGTGATCGCCACCCGGTGCTCCTGCTCCTTGACCTCTCGGGGAATGCCGACTTTCATGAGTCCTCCTTGACCCTGCTCGCCGGTGGTGTGCTTCCTCGTGGCTTCGTGCGCGTCGCCGGCTTCGCCGGGGGCCGTGGCGGAGCGCCCGCGGGTACGGGTTCCGGTTCCGGTGGTGATCCGTCCGAGGGGTGTGATCCGTGCCGGGGGCCGGCCCTCTTTTACTTTGTGTGCCACGCTGGGCGCCGGCCATGGGGCAGGTTGAAATCAATCAGCCCAGGTACGTGGCAAATTGTCAGGTTATCTTCAGCCTAGGACCAGCCTGTGAAAGCGCTGTGGGGCGGTTAGCCGGAACCCTGGAGCCTCGATAGGCTCGGCCCTGCGATGTCAGGCACAGGGGTGAGGATGCGTAACCATCCGGCGGACGATCACGATGGTCGCCCGGGGGAGCCGCCGGAGTCCTCCGGCATGCCCTTCGGCGAGCCTCCGCCGGCCTCCGGCGAGGTCCCGGGCGGTTCCGGCGAGGGGCCACCGGGCGGGGACGTCCCGCCCGAGGGCCCGGGCGGCCCCGCCGCGCCGGGCGATCCCGCGGCCGCGGGCGGTCCTCCGGCCGGTCCGCCGGGTCCGCCGCGCGCCTCGCGGTCGACCACCATCGCCCTGCTGGCCGGGCTGGTCGTGGTGATCATCGTCACCGGGGTCGTGGGCACGATCGCCGTGCTCATGACCCGCACGCCCGACCGTCCCCTGGGCGCCCCGCCGCCCCGCCGCCTGGCCACCACGATCCACTTCGCCCCGGTGACCGGCACCCGCCCCGCGCCGTGCCCGGGCGCCGAGGCCGTGCTCGACGACACGGGCACGACCTGCTACCAGGTCGCCCCCGGCGTCACGATCACCTCCGTGGCGAAGGTCGAGGCGGTCGCCGACGCGGACGGCGGCTATTCGGTCCGCGTCGTCCCCTCGCCCGAGAGCCGCAGCAGGCTCGCCTCCCTCACCGAGGACTCGCTCAACCAGTTGCTCGCCGTCGTGGTGGGCGACCGCGTCGTGACGGCGCCGAGGGTCGCCCAGGCGCTCACCGCCGACAGTTTCAGCATCTCCGGCCTCACCAAGGAGGCCGCCGACGCGATGGTGGCCCGCCTGCTCGGCGCCCCCGCCGCGTCGATCACTCCGTCCGGGGCGCTCTCGACCTGCCCGCCCGGCACGGGCACCCTCCCGACGGACTCCGGGACCATGGGCCAGGCGGGTACTCTCCCGTCCGGCGGCACAGGTCAGACCCCGCCTCCGGGGGGCATCGGCCAGGGGCCGCTGATCGGGGACACCGGCACGCCGCCCGGCTCCACTGCCGAGCCTGGCGGCACCGCGACCTGCGACCCGGCCACCGGCGTCCAGACGGGCCAGCCGACGACGGGCCTGCCCACGACCGGCCAGTCGCCGGGCGCGCCGACCGGCCAGCCGACGACGGGCACCCCCACCGGGCCCGCCACCGGCGCGGCCACGCCGCCCGCCACCGGCGACGGGTCCACCGGCAACGGCCCGCTCGTCCCGCCGGGGAGCACCGGCGCCCCGGTCGCGCAGGGCGGCCCCTCCGCGCAGGGCTCGCCGTCGTCCACACCGGCCCCCCGCCCGACCGGGGTGTCCGCCCACCGCACGCCCGACCCGCGCTTCCCCGACTGCAAGCAGGCCAACGCCGCCGGGTACGGCCCCTACACCAAGGGCGTCCACGTCGAGTACGACTGGTACGTCGACGGCGACCACGACGGCTACGCCTGCGAGCGCGGCGACATCACCTGATCCTGTTCGGGGCGCGGCGGTGTTCTGGAGGAGGGACGAGCCCTTCCGAGTGACGACGGAAGAACACCGCCTGAAGTGCGCCCCGAACCCGCCGTGCCGAAGGCGCGGCCATAGGCACCGCGTCCCGCGCTCGCGGGCATGTCACGTGAGCGCGATGTCCTGCGGGCGCAGCGGGATCCTGGCCAGGGGGAGGCCGGTGGCGGCGCGCACGGCGGCGACGATCGCGGGGGTCGAGGACAGCGTCGGCGGCTCGCCCGCACCGCGCAGCCCGTACGGCGCGGAGGGGTCGGGGTTCTCCAGGATCGACAGCCTCATGGGCGGCATGTCGAGGATCGTCGGGATCAGATAGTCGGTGAACGACGGGTTGAGCACCCGCCCGTCGCGCACCTGGATCTCCTCCATGAGCGCGAGCCCGAGCCCCTGGGCCGAGCCGCCGTGGATCTGCCCCTCCAACGCCACCGGGTTGAGGATCTTCCCGACGTCCTGGACGGCGGCAAGTTCGACCACCTTGACCAGCCCGAGCTCGACGTCGACGTCCACCACGGCCCGGTGCACGCACAGCGCGAGCTGGGTGTGGGAGTCGCCCTGCCCGGTGACCGGGTGCATGGGGTAGGTCGGCCGGTGGCGGTACTCGCGGGTCTCCTCGATGGGCCCGAACCGCTCGACCAGATCTTCGAGCGTCCGTCCGGCGTGCTCGGCGCGCAGCTTGTCCAGGCGCTCACGCACCGCCTCGCAGGCGGTCTTGACCGCGCCGCCGGTCACGTACGACTGCCGGGACGCCGAGGAGGAGCCCGCCGAGCCGACGGAGGTGTCGGCCGGGGCCACGGTCACCCGCTCGACCCCGAGTTCCGTGCGGGCGATCTGCGCCTGGAGCGTGACCAGCCCCTGACCGACTTCTGCGGCCGCGGTGTGCACCTGCACGTGCAGCGCGCCGCCGAGCAGTTCGAGCCTCACCCGGGCCGTCGAGTAGTCGTCGAAGCCCTCGGAGAAGCAGATGTTCTTGATGCCCACCCCGTACCCGACGCCCCGGCGCACCCCCTCGCCGTGCGTCGTCTGCGCCACCCCGCCCGGCAGCGACCGCAGGTCGGACGAGGGCTCCGCGGCGGGCAGCGGCATCGCGGCCAGTTCGCGCAGCATGTCCGCCAGCGGCGCGGGGGAGTCGATGACCTGGCCGGTCGCCAGCCGAGACCCCTGGGAGACGGCGTTGCGCACGCGGATCTCCACCGGGTCGATCCCGCACGCCTCGGCCAGCCGGTCCATCTGCGACTCGTACGCGTAGCAGGCCTGCACCGCCCCGAACCCGCGCATCGCGCCGCACGGCGGGTTGTTGGTGTACGCGCCGTAGGCGTCGATCTCGATGTTGGGGACCTCGTACGGGCCGACGCCCAGCGAGGCGGCGTTGCCGACGACGGCGGGGGAGGAGGAGCAGTACGCCCCTCCGTCCAGGATGATCTCGGCCCTGACGTGGACCAGCCTGCCGTCGCGGGTGGCGCCGTGCTCGTAGCGCATCCGCGCGGGGTGCCGGTGGACGTGGCCGAAGAACGACTCCTCGCGGCCGTACACCATCTTCACCGGGCGGCCCGTGCGCAGGGCCAGCAGCGCGGCGTGGACCTGCATCGACAGGTCCTCGCGGGCGCCGAACGCGCCGCCCACCCCGGCGAGGTACAGGCGCACCCGGTCCTTGGGGATGTCCAGGCACGGGGAGATCTGGTCCTGGTCCACGTGCAGCCACTGTGTCGCTATATATAGGTCGACGCCGCCGTCCTCGGCGGGCACGGCGAGGCCGGACTCCGGGCCGAGGAACGCCTGGTCCTGCATGCCGACCTCGTACTCCCCGGTCACCAGGACCTCGGCGGCCCCGGGCGTCCCCGCCTCGGGGATCCGGCCCACCCGGACGGGCTGGTGGCGCACGAGGTTGCCGCCGGGCTGCACGTTCGGGCTCGCCGGGTCGAACAGCGCGCGCCGCGCGTCGGTGACCGCCTCGCGCGTCTCGTACTCCACCCGGATGGCCGCCGCCGCGCGCCGCGCCGTCTCCGGATGGTCGGCGGCGACGATCGCCACGGGTTCGCCCTGGTAGCGGACCTGGTCGATGGCCAGCACGGGCGTGTCCTTGTGCTCCAGGCCGTAGAACTTCCGGCCCGGCACGTCCTCGTGGGTGAGCACGGCGTGGACGCCCGGCATCGCGAGCGCCGCGCCGATGTCGACGGCGCGGATCCACGCCGAGGGGTGCGGGCTGCGCAGCGTGGCGCCCCACAGCATGTCCGCCAGGTACAGGTCGGACGAGTAGGCGAATTCCCCGGTCACCTTCAGCGTGCCGTCAGGCCGGGACGCGCTCGCCCCCACCCCCTGCTCCTGGCTGCGGCTGCTCGCGGTGTGGGTCACAAAAGCAGTACATCAGCCGCCTCGTGGTGGGCCTATGGACACCGGCGCGAAACGCCCGGGCCGGCCAGCCGGGCCGCTTGTAGGTTCGTCTAAATCGGCCCGGTTAGCCTGGAACTGTGCTGATACGTGAGCTGGTGGCGATGGAGGAGCTCCGCCTGACCTTGCTGTCGGACGCCGGGCACCTGGACCGGGGGTTCGCCGGGGTGCACATCACCGACCTGCCCGACCCCGGGCGCTACCTGTCCGGCGGGGAGCTGGTGCTGACCGGGCTCATCTGGCGGCGCGATCCGGCCGACTCCCGCCGTTTCGTCAAGGCACTCGCCGACGCGGGCGTCGCCGCGCTCGCCGCCGGGCGGGCGCTGCTCGGCACGGTGCCCGGCGATCTGGTGGAGGCGTGCCGCGAGCACGACCTTCCCCTGCTGGACGTCCCCGAGGAGACGTCGTTCCACACGCTCGCCGAGAAGGCGCAGGCCGGCGCCGGTGTGGCCGCCGACCCGCGCGGCGCGCTCGGCCGTCACCGGCGCATCGTCGCCGCCGTCGCCGAGGGCACCGGCCTGGACGAGCTGTTCGCGCTGACCGCGCAGGAGCTCGGCGTCAGCGGCGCGGTCGTCTCGGCTGCGGGCGCGGTCGTCGCGGGCCGGCTCGGCGCCGGTCTCGCGGCGCGCCTGGCCCGCGAGTACCTCACCGCGCCCCGGTTGCCGCACGTCGCGCGCACGCCGGAGGGGACGTTCACGGTGTTCGCGGTGGACCGCGCGCACCGGGCGGCCGGCTGGGCGCTGGTCTTCGAGTCCGACCTGACCGGCCAGGCGGACATGGGGTTCGAGCTGGCGGCGTGCGTGGCGCTCGCGCGCGGCCGGACGGAGGAGGGCCGCCGGGTGGAGCGGCGGCTCGCCGAGCAGCTCATCGGCCTCGCCTCGTCGGCCGCCCCGGACCCCGCGGAGCTGGCCGCGCGCCTGCGCACCTGCGGAGTCGACGCCGTGGAGCCGTACGTCATGGTCACGGCGACGGCGGTCCGGCCCGGCGCCACGGACGGGCCCGACCCGGCGGCGCTCGGCGGGCAGGTGGTCGAGGAGCTTCTGGAGCGCAGAGTGGTGGCCGCCGTGGGCGCGGACGGCGCGGTCGCGCTCGTCCCCCTGCGCGCGTTCCCGGCGCCGGACGGCGAGGGGCGATACGGGAGAGCGGAGGAGGCGGAGAAAAGATCCAAAGAGGAGGGCCCCGGACCCGGGACAGAAGCGCGAGTGCGTAGTACCGTGCAAGTGCAAGGCCGACCGCATGTGCACCGTAGTGTGCACGCGATTCTGGGCCTGCTGAGGAACGGGGTGGCGGCGCTCCAGGCCGTCCCGCGGATGCGGGTCTCGATCGGCGTGAGCGCCGTTCTGAACGGTCCCGGAGCCGTCCGCGGTGGCGCCGAAGAGGCGGGCCACGCGAGACGCCTTGCTGAGGCGCGGGGTGGAGGGGTGGTGACCAGCGATGAGATCTACACTCACGCTCTCTTGCTGGCCACCGTCCCCGACGATGTGCGGCGATCGTTCGCGGATCGGATCTTGGAACCGCTCTTCGAGTACGACCGGCGTCACCAGTCGGAGTTGGTCCGTACCTTGGGTGTGTTCCTCGACTGCGCCGGATCGTGGAACGGATGCGCCACACGACTGCACGTGCATGTCAACACGGTGCGGTACCGCATCCACCGGGTCGAGGAACTTACGGGACGGGACCTGTCATCGATGGCGGACAGAGTGGATCTTTTTCTCGCGCTACGTGCCCGTTGAGTTACAAATCAGCAGCAACCGATGTCGCTCGCCCTGGAGGCTGACGTGGAAGCTTCTGAAGTCGTAGCATTAGCGGCAAGGCCAAGCATCGCTAAGAAACATACGATGGCGGCTGATACGGCGAAGCGGCGGCGGCGACGCATGAAGAACTCCCGTTCGTGGCGGTTGTCGGGGCTTACATCTTCAAGGAGTGCCAGTGACCAGTCAAGATCTCATAGGTCAGCGAATCAAGACGGTTCGCCGCCAACGCGGTCTTTCGCAGGCGCAACTGGCACACCCCGAACTCTCTGACAGCTATGTATCACTGATCGAGAGCGGGAAGCGAACGCCGACGTCCGCCGTGCTGGAACTCCTGGCGGTCAAACTCGACTGTTCTCTGACCTACCTGGTCAACGGTGTCACCGCGGAGCAGATGCACGATCTCGAGCTCAGCCTGAGGTACGCCGAGATGGCCCTGGTCAACGGTGAGGTCGCCGAGGCCCGCAGGCGGTACGCCGAGCTGCTGGAGAACGGCAGCCTCGCCGGGCTGCCGGCGATGCGGCAGCAGGCCGAGTACGGCTACGCCCTCGCCGTGGAGGCGTGCGGCGACCTGGACGAGGCGATCGACGTCCTGTCGAGGCTGCGCGATTCCGGCGACGACGCGGTCGCAGACGAGCGCTCGGTCGCCGTCGTGCTGGCCCTGTCCCGGTGCCACCGCGAGCGCGGCAGGCTCGGGGACGCCGTGCGTGTCGGCGAGGAGGCCCTGCTCGGGCCGAGGCGGCCCGCGTGGAACGACGGCCTGGTGGAGCTCGGCGCGACCCTGCTGCTGGCCTACATCGTCCGAGGCGACCTGATGCGCGCCCGGCAGTTCGCCGCCGAGCTGGTCGCGGCGGCCGAGATGCTCGGCAGCCCCCGGGCCACCGTCGCCGCCTGCTGGAACGCCGCCATCGTCGCCGAGCACACCGGGCACGGCGAGGAGGCGCTGCAACTGATCGAGCGCGCCCTGGCGGTCCAGTCCGAGAACGGTGAGCCCCGCAATCTCGCCCGCGTGCGGACCGAGTCGGCGATCCTGCGGCTGCGGGTCCGCCCCGGTGAGGCCGAGGCGAGCCGCGACGTGCTGCTGCGGGCGCACAGCGAGCTGGCCGAGACCTCCGCCAGCACCGTCGACCTCGCCCGCTGTGACCTCGACCTGGCCAAGGCCGAGATCATGCTCGGCCACCCGGAGAAGGCCGTCGAGTACGCCCGCCGGGGCGTGGACCGGCTGGACGACCGCACCGCCGCGCTGCGCGCCGAGACCAGGCTCATGCTGGCCAACGCCCTCCTCCTGGCCTCCAAGCAGGACGAGGCCGCCGCCGAGCTCGCGGCGGCCGAGGAACTGCTTCAGCGCGTGCCCGCCTCGCGCAAGACCGCGGCGGGCTGGGCCACCGTCGCCCGGGTGCTGGGCGACCTCCACGAGGACGAGGCCAGCGTCACCGCCTACCACCGGGCCCTGGCCGGCGCCGGCCTCTGACCCTCGTCCGGCGTTGATCTTCCCGTCGCGGGCGGGCGGCATCCCGTCGCCCGCCCGCGATCCGAGGCGCCGCGGCCCTGGATAAGGGTGAGTTGCGGTAGGGACCGCGCCGGTGCCTGAGTAGCCTTGAGGGCATTATGAGGACTTCTCCGCTCGCGGCCCTGCTCGCGTTCGTCGCCGCCGTCGTGCTGGGCACCGCCGTGGCGTCCCCGGCGTTGGCCCACACGGCCCTGAAGAGCAGCGACCCCAAGAAGGGCGCCACCGTCGAGACCCTCGACAAGGTGACGCTGACCTTCACCGAGAGCGTGAAGTTCCCCGTCGTGCTCGTGCGCGACGCGGCCGGTCACGCCTATCAGGACGGCAAGCCGGAGCTCGACGGCCCGAAGGTCACGCAGAAGCTGACCGGCACGCCGCCCTCGGGCGAGTACACGATCGCCTGGCGCGTGGTCTCCGAGGACGGTCACCCGATCGAGGGTGAGATCCCCTTCACCGTCAAGGCACCCGCCGCGAGCACGCCCTCGCCCACTCCCACGCCGTCGGCGACCTCGCCGTCCCCCTCCGACAGCTCCGCCGCCCCGGACCCCACGCCGCCGCCGTTCACCCCGACCCCGGTGGCCGAACAGGGGGACACGGGCTCGGGCGGCATCCCCGCCTGGGTGTGGATCGCCGTCTTCGGCGTCGCGGGCATCGGCATCGGCACGATGATCAGCCTGCGGAAGAAGCCGTGAGCGGGCGCCTCCGCCTCGCCCTGGCCGGAGCCGGCGCCGCGCTCGCCGGACTGGTCGTCGCCATGGTCGCGGGCGGCGCGGCCACCCCCCGCATCATCCCTGGCCTCCCCGACGAGGGGACGCTCACCCGCTGGGCGCTGCCCCTGTCCAAGCTGACCATGGACGTCGCCGGCGTGCTGACCGTCGGCCTGCTGCTCATGGCGACCGTCTTCCTGCCGAACGACAAGGGCCTGCTCGGCAAACCCGCCCAGGCCTACGTCAGGGCCGTGGCGTGGACGGCGCTGGTCTGGGCGCTGGCCGCCGCGTCGTCCCTGGTCTTCAGCCTGTCGGAGACGCTCGGCAGCCCCGTCACCGAGGTGCTCGGCGGCAACGAGCTGACCAGCTACGCCAGCCAGGTGCCGCAGGGCATCTCGCTCACGCTGGTGGTGCTGTTCGGCGCCGCCGTCGCGCTGTTCTCACGCGGGGCGATCACCGCGGGCGCGTCGGGAGGGCTGCTGGTCCTGGCGCTGGCCACGCTGATGCCCCCCGCGCTGACCGGCCACTCCTCCTCCGCGCCCAACCACAGCCTGGCCACGACCGGCGTCGCGCTGCACCTGGTGGTGCTGTCGCTGTGGGTGGGCGGGCTCCTGCTGCTGTGCGTCCACGCCGTGCGCGGGCAGCCCCACCTCGACCTCGCCGCCCGGCGCTTCTCGCGCATGGCGCTGTGGTGCTTCGCCGGGACCGGCCTGTCGGGCGTGTTCAGCGCCCTGGCGCGCATGACCTCCGTCGGCGAGCTGTTCACCACCTCCTACGGCCTGATCATCCTGGCCAAGGCCGCCGCCTTCGCCGGTCTCGGGGTGATCGGCTGGTGGCACCGCCGCCGCACGCTGCCCGAGCTGGCGGCGGGCCGGCCCGGCGCGTTCACCCGGATGGCCGGGGTCGAGGGCCTGATCATGCTGGTGGCGGTCGGCCTCGCCGTGGCCCTGTCGCGCACCGCCCCGCCGCCGCTGGACCTGCCCGTCGACCGCGCCTTCGAGCTGCTCGGCTATCTGATCCCGCCGCCCGTCTCGCTCGCCAACCTCGTGACGCTGTGGTGGTTCGACCTGTTCTTCGCGGTGGTCGCCGCCGTCTTGGCCGGCCTGTACGCCGGGGGCGTCGTGCGGCTGGCCCGCCGCGGGGACCGCTGGCCGCTCGGACGCACGATCAGCTGGGGCGCGGGGGTGCTGCTGCTGGTGCTGGCCACGCAGAGCGGCGTCGCCCGCTACGCGCCGGTGCTGTTCAGCGTGCACATGGGCGAGCACATGGTCCTGTCGATGCTCGTGCCGATCTTCCTGGTGCTGGGCGCGCCGGTCACGCTGGCCCTGCGCGCGCTGAAGCCCGCCGCGCGGCGCGGCGACCGCGGGCCGCGCGAGTGGATCACCGTCATCCTGCACAGCCGCGTCACGAAGGTCGTCACGCACCCGGCCGTCGCCACCGCGCTGTTCGTGGTCTCGACCTACGCGCTGTACTTCACGCCGCTGTTCGCCTCCGCGATGGAGGAGCATCTCGGCCACATCGCGATGACCCTGCACTTCCTGATCAGCGGAAGCCTGTTCTTCTGGGTGATCATCGGGGTGGACCCGGCGCCGACCCGGCTGCCGCACATCGGGCGGCTGCTGCTGTTGTTCGTCACCATGCCGTTCCACGCGTTCTTCGGCATCGCGCTGATGAACATGGGCACGGTGATCGCCGCCGAATGGTACGATCAGCTCGGCCGCACGTGGGGGGCGAGCGGGCTGTCCGACCAGAGCACGGGCGGCGGCATCGCCTGGGCCTTCGGCGAGATCCCCACGCTGATCGTGCTGATCGCGATCGCCTTCCAGTGGTACCGCGCCGACGACCGCTCGGCCAGGCGCGCCGACCGCCGCGCCGACGCGCGCGCGCGGAAGGTCGGCGGCAGCGGCGACGTCGCGCTGGACGCCTACAACGACTACCTGGCCAGGCTCAGCAAGATGGACGAGAGCCGCCAGGACTAACGCCCCTCCGCGCTACATTTCCGGCCGTATCACCGTGAATGCGGTCATCCCCGCGGTTGCCCGGCGCGTTACGGCCTACCTGCGGGTAGCGTGGCAGCGAGGGTTTCGGGCATAGAGACAGTGGGTGGGCTTCGGCCGGACGCCTCGCCCGGGGATGTCCCGTCTCGATCTCACTCAGGTACATCCGCTCTTCAAGTACGCGTCGGTAGCGTCGCCCGCCGCAGGCGGACAGGGCAGCGCGGTGGGGACCGTGATCACGTTCGCCGGAGCGGTGCGCCAGAAGGGTGGGGCTTTGTACGAAGAGTTGCGCATGCGCGGAAAGCGAAGTCTGGCGCGGGCGATCGAGGACTACTTGACGGAGTGGTCGGAACGCACCGGCATCACCGTCGAGGTCTGGGCGATGCCCAAGGGCCGCGTCACGGGCCCGGTGGCCGACGCCGTCTACGCCGTCGTGACCGAGGCCCTGACCAACGTCGAGCGGCACAGCGGCGCGCACACCGTCTCCATCGCCCTGACCGTCAGCCGGAACGGGCTCAGGCTCACCGTCAGCGACAACGGCATCGGCTTCCACCCGGGGCGCACGGGCCGCGGCATGGACATGATGAAGCTGCGCTTCAGCCAGGTGGGGGGCGTGCTGACGATCAACAGTGTCGTCGGCGAGGGCACGACCGTCAGCGGCCGGATCTGATCCCGGACGCGGGGCCGCGCCCAGGGCGAGCCCTCCTTCACGGCTCCAGGCAGCCGGGGTTGGACACCTGCTTCGCGTACAGCTTGCCGCACTGGCGCACCACGACCTGGCGGCCGTCGGGGTCGATGGCGACCAGCAGGATCGGGCGGTCCTTGGCGTGCCGGCGGTCGGGGGCGCCGTGCAGCTTGACCAGCCCGCTGTCCCCGTCGATCTCATCGAGGTTCTCCAGCGCGAGCAGCACCCCGCCCCGGTCGACCCTCCCCGGCCCGCCGTCCTCGGCGGAGGGGGCGCCCTGCCCGGAGTACGCCTCCTGGGCGGCCCGCATGAGCGCCACCGCCGCGTCCTGCGCCTGCACGGCGTACTCGGGCGAGGGGCGCCGCGTCCTGTCCAGCTTCGCCATGCCGAGATCCTGGATCAGGCCGTCGAGCCGCTTGTAGAAGTCCGTCCCGTAGTTCGGAGGGAAGACGGCCCGCTCGTCCTTCTTCGTGCTCGGCGGCGCCAGCGCGACGTACATGACCCGCACGCGGTCGTTGCCGCCCAGTTCGGGCGCGTGGTCGTTGACGTACTGCGTGACGTCGTCGTTGGCCAGGATCGTGAGCTGGTGGCACTGCGACTTGGCGATGGCGTCGACGAAGGCCCCGAACTGCGCCGTCCGGCCCGCGTAGTAGACGAGGTCCGGCTGCGCCACGCCCTGGCACACCTCGGTGATCCCCTTCTCCAGGTCGGCGGCCCTGGCGTACCGGACCGGCGTGGCGCCCTTCCCGAACGCGGCGATGAACTTGTCGCCGAGGTCCTTGCCGAGCAGGTCGCTGGGCGTCGCGTCGATGAAGACCTTCGCCGTCCTCGCCGGGGGCGCCTTCCGCTCGGGCACCCCCGAGCGGGCCCACCCGGCGGCCACGGAGGCCAGCCGAATGTTGGGCGGCGCCAGCGGGAAGAACGACGGGACGTACCTGCCCTCCGCCTGACGCATGCCGAGATCGTCGAAGGTGGCGGTGGTGCTGATCACGGGCAGCGCCTGCCTGCCCAGCTCCTGGATCGCCGCGTGGACCTGCTTCCTGCTCTCGCCGAGCCCGATCACGCCGATGACCGTGGGGTCGTCGCGGACGCGGCGCAGGATCTCCCGGGCGACGTCCTCGGCGTACCGGAAGTCGGCGCCCGCGTTCGCCGGCAGCACCCGCATCTGGAGCAGGCTGCCGTCGGCGTTGTTCTCGATCAGCCGCCCCTGGGCCAGCGCGATGCCGGCCAGCTCGCCGTTGATGTCGGTCAGCGGGTCGTAGGCCCCGGCCTGCGACTGCCCCGAGGTGGTGAGCTTGCCGAGGTAGACCACGGTGGCGTACGGGTGGCCGGAGGCCAGGATCGCGTGGTTCTGCCGGTCGATGAGCCCGAGCACGGGCGCGAGGTGGGGCGCGAAGACGAAGCCGCCGTCGTCCACCCCCACGCACTCGCCCGAGGGCGCGCGCCAGATGCCCGGGCCGCAGGTGGCCGTCGCGGTCGCGAGGACGCGCACCAGCGACACGGTGACCAGTGCCGCCACCACCAGCCACGGGATCGCCGGATGCGCGAGCAGGGGCCTCGGCCGCCCCTCCGGCGGGACCGAGTTGGCCTTGGCCATGGCCTGCTCGTCCTCCGCCTCCAGGTCGATCCGCAGGACGCGGTGCGACCCGAGGGCGCGGTCGCGGGCCAGCTCGGCCTCCCACTGCGCCCACAGCTCCTCGGCGCGGTCGGGCCGCCCGGCCAGGACGCTCACGCGGCGGGCGGGGACCGAGGGGGGCGCGCCCGCCGCGTCGCCGGGGCCGGTGACGACGACCAGCAGCGGGTCCGCCAGGCGCGTGGCCGCGCGGACCTCCTCGACGCGCGCCACCAGGCGGCCGTCGCCGCCGATCACCAGCATCACCGGGTAGGACGTGCGCGCCCAGGCGACCCGCCGCCAGACCTTCCACAGCCGCCGCTCGTAGCCCTGGCGCAGGTCCTCGAGGAACGCGTTGACCAGCAGGCGCTCGATCTCGTCGTTCGCCTGCGCGGACTCCCTCGGCCGGCGCGCATCGGCCGGCGCGGCGTCGTCGCGGGCGGACAGCAGGCGCACGGCGAAGCCGGTCAGGTCGCGCGGCTGGTTGCGCCGGTTGTCGGGCATGAGGTACGGCTGCCGCAGGAACCACATGTACCGTCGGCGACCGGCCCAGTTGCGCGACAGCAGCAGGACGTGGAAGGAGCCGATGACCGGGCCGGCGAGGATCGCGCACAGCCCGAACAGGGTGGTGAGCTGGTCGGCCCACCCGGCGCTGAGGATCGCCGTGGCGGCGGCCCACGCGGGCAGCGGCCCCTCGGCGTAGGCCCGGACGTTCTTCCAGAAACCCCTGCGCTCCTGCTCGGTGCCCGCGCCGATCTGCCGGCGCCGCTGGTTCATCGCCCGCCTGACGCCGTCGCGCAGCTCGTGGCCCTCTTCGGTGACGTGCAGGCCGAGCAGCCACTGGACCTGCGCGAACAACGGGAAGCGCAGGTGCGCCTCCCCGCGCGAGGCGTGCTCGGCGAGGTTCTTCGCGGCCTCGGAGAGCGCCGCCGCCAGCGCCGAGTACGGGGGCGCGGGCGCGGGCGGGCCCTCGGCGGGTTCCTGGGGCGGGCTGAGGACGGCGCAGGGCGTGCCGGCGCACCGCTCTTCGAGGGTGTCGGCGATCGCCGAGGTCGCCTCCCACGGACCGGTCACCTGGAGAACGGGCAGGGGGATGTCGCCGCTGCGCCGGGTGGGGCGCACGCGGATCCGGTCGAAGACGCGCAGGAGTTCCTGGAGGCCCTCGCGCCGTGACTGGGACGTGTGGGCGGGGTCCGCCTGCGCGGGGCGGGCGGTCACGGGGGAGCGCGGTCCTTCCGGGACGGAGAGGGGGGCTGAGGTCACGGATCTCCTCGATGGTCCCCTGAAAGGATCGGGATTCTCGGGGTGTCGGAAAATGGCCGTGAACGGCTTCTTACGCTCCCCAGCATAAGTCGCGCGGGCGTCCGGCGCGTGGCCGATCGGCGGATCATCCGGGTTCGAAGCGGCCGGGAATCGGACTTCTCTGAAGAAGGGAGTGGCCGGATAGGCGTTGCGGCTTATCCGGCCCGGGTGTGTGTCGTGTTAAATCAGCGTAAATCCTGAAATCACCAAAAGTACGGGTTATTGGTGGCTGAAAAGTGTGTACGCCGTCAAAGGTCCCGGCGCATGCACACCCGCGGCCACCGGTCGAGCCCGCGCGCGGCCTCGTCGCGGCGCAGCGCCCGCAGGCCCGGGGTGAGCTCGGCGTCGTCCAGGGACCAGAAGCCGCAGCGCTCGTAGTAGGGGGCGTTCCACGGGACCCGGGCGAAGGTGATCAGCGTGAGCGCGGGCAGGCCCGCGTCCTTGGCGTGGGCGCCGGCGTGGTCGATGAGCGCCCGCCCGAGGCCGCGGCGCGCCGCGGCCGGGTGCACCGAGACCTGTGCCAGGTGGAGGTTGCCGTCGACCTGCTTCGCGATGAGGTAGGCGACCGGACGGCCGGCGTCGTCGGCCGTCACCCACGCCCGCCCGGCCCGCTGGTACCCGGCGAGCACGTCCAGGGACAGCGGCTCGTCGTCGGCCACCGACGGCATGCCGATCTCGCGGAAGAGTCGCCCGGCGGCGCGTTCGACGTCCTGCAGGAGGGGAAGCTCGTCCGCGGTGGCCATGCGAATGCTCATCGGATCATTGTGGCGGGCGCGGCGGCGTCCGAACAGCCGCCCGCGTGCGGGCCCGATGCCCGCCGGCCGCCCGGTGCGGGGGACGCGCGCCCGTGCGGGGAGCGTTCACCTCCAGGCCACCCGTGCCGTGGGGCGTCCTTCGGACGCCGAAGTCATAAACGCGCGCGGTCTTGACTCCTCCTATGATTTCGCGAGTAAGCGCGTGCGGAGCGTAGCGTTTCGAGTCCGGAGCGAAATGGCGCGTTCTAATCGATGCCGGAACCGCATACTTCGAGGTCGGAGGCTCGCTATGGCATGGGCGCGCAGGTCTGTCCGGCCATGCCGAACTTGTTAGATCTCTTAATGGCAACCAAATTCAGTGAAATGCTGACATGGCAGGTGCCAGTCAGGAAAGCTCATCCCGGCGCCGGATCTTCGCCGGGCGCCGGGCTTTGCCGTCGCCGAGGTCAGTCATGGGAGGACGAGTGTCCGTGCCTCGTTCGCGTTCCGGGTTCTCGCCGGAGGTCGCCGCGGCCCTCAGCCAGGCGGACCGCGGACTCCGCGCGCGCATGGGCGACCACTACGCCCTGTTCGACTACTGGCGCTTCGCCATGAACACGATCTGTGCCGTGGACGCCTTCTACGTCGGTTTCTACCGCGAGGACCGGAAGATCGTCTACCCGTACACCTTCGACGACGCGCTGCAGCGCAAGCGCTACGTCCCGCCGGAGGTCTACGGCTACGGGCCGAACGGGCAGGCCGCGTGGATCCTGCGGCACCGGCGCGCGTACACCTTCGCCGGTGACGACGGCCGGCTGCTGCACCACGGCATCGCGTTCGGCGACGAGCGGCGGGCCTCGGCGGACGCGATCACGGTGCCCATCTTCGAGCGGCGCGACGCCGGGCAGACGATCATCGGGCTGGCGTCGGTGCAGTCGTACAGGCGCGAGAGCTACACCGCCGAGCACGTGCGCGCGTTCGAGTGGACGGCCAGGTCGGTGGCGACCGTGCTGGCGCGCGAGCGGGAGGACGCCCGTGCCCGCGAGGAGCTCGCCGCCCCCGGGTCGGGCTCGGAGACCGATCCGCCCACGCTCATGGAGGTCGTCCAGGACGTCTCGGCCATCCTCGCCGCCCTGCACGCCGGCATCTGCGAGCTGGAGGAGGCGGTGGCGATGGCGGACTCTCCGCTGCTCCCGCAGGTCAGGCGGCTCAGGCGGCAGTGCGAGCAGTCTCAGACCGAGACGATGGACATCATCGCCCGGCCCTCGCTGCACGCGGAGGACCTCCTCAACTCGCTGTCCTCCAAGGAGCGCGAGGTCGCGTTCCTGATCGCCAGGGGCGGCATGACGAACAAGGAGATCGCCGCCCGGGTTTTCGTCACGGAATCGACGATCAAAGGGCATGTCTCGCGCATATTGCGGAAACTCGGCGTCGAACAGCGGTCGGGCATCGCGGCGAAGCTCGGCGATTTCGTGGACGAGCTCCACCGATAAAAGCTGGACGCGGCCCTGGGCCGCCCGGCCCGGTGTTCCGTACGCGGGTTTCCTCACTCGGCGTTCACGGCCGTTCACGCGGCGGGCATCGGCAGTACTAAGTACTGAGGGCCGCCCGGAGAAAACCCGCCGCGGACGGTGACATCGATGATGATCGGTGGGGATATGGTCTTTATGTCTAATGGGAGGATTTGTCCGAGCCTGACGGTTTTCTCGGCACCCCGTCACGCGGTGTGCGGCGAGCCGGCCGGCCCGGACACGGGCAAGGAGCCGGCATGGAGTGGTTGACCATCGCCATCCTCCTGATCACGCTCATCTTCGGAGTTCTCGTCTCCTGGCTGAACCGCCAGGGGATCGCGGCGCGCCAGAGCGTCGCCGGCGCGTTCCCGCTGACTCCGGACCGGGCGATGAGGATCACGATGGAGGCGGGTCTCACGCCACGGGAACGGCTGCTGGGGGCGGCCGTGCCCGTGCTCTGCACAGGAAAGGGGATGAAACTCGCGTTCACCTGCCGGGCGGGGGTGATGAGCTTCGAGATCAGCGGGCTGGGGGAGCTCGCCGGCACCCGGGTGCTCGCGTACGCGGAGCACCTCGCGGTGATCCGGCTTCCGGAGCTCGGGAGCCCCGGCGCGCCCGCGACGAACGCGGTGTACCTGAGGGGGACCCTGGCCAGGAACCCGGCCAAGCTGCTCCGCCGGCGCGAGCGCGTCTTCCGCGCGCTCGACCGGGCGGCGCGGCGGCAGGACCGGCCCGCGGACGGCGAGCGCGTCCGGAGATGCGCCCGCGCGGTCCGCACGGGACGCGCCTAGTCCCGCCTAGGGACCCGGCGGCCCGGCGGCGCAGCGCCCGAAAACCCACCCCGGCCCGCCGGCGGGGACACGCGGGCGGCGCGCGGGTCAGGGCAGGGTGAGGATCTCGCTGCCGGAGTCGGTCACGAGGATGGTGTGCTCGAACTGGGCGGTCCGCATGCGGTCCTTGGTGACGGCCGTCCAGCCGTCGGGCCACACGTCGTACTCGATCGTGCCGAGCGTCAGCATCGGCTCGATCGTGAACGTCATGCCCGGCACCAGCGTCACCGACAGGGACGGGTCGTCGTAGTGCGGCACGATCAGGCCGGAGTGGAACGAGGTCGAGATGCCGTGCCCGGTGAAGTCGCGCACGACGCCGTAGCCGAACCGCTTGGCGTAGGCGGAGATGACCCGGCCGACGATGTTGAGCCGGCGGCCGGGCGCCACGGCCTTGATCGCGCGCATCATGGCCTCGCGGGTGCGCTCGACCAGCAGCCGCGACTCCTCGTCCACCTCGCCGACGAGGTAGGTGGCGTCGGTGTCGCCGTGCACGCCGCCGATGTAGGCGGTGATGTCGATGTTGACGATGTCGCCGTCCCGCAGGACGGTGTCGTCGGGGATGCCGTGGCAGATGACCTCGTTGATCGAGGTGCACAGCGACTTAGGGTACCCGCGGTAGCCCAGCGTGGAGGGGTAGGCGTCGTGGTCGCAGAGGAACTCGTGCCCGATGCGGTCGAGCTCGTCGGTGGTCACGCCGGGGGCGACGTGCCGGCCGACCTCCTCCAGGGCCTGGGCGGCGATGCGCCCGGCGACGCGCATGCGCTCGATCGTCTCGGGCGTCTGGACGTCGGTCTCGCCCCTGCGGGGCTCCTTGCGGCCGACATACTCCGGGCGTTCGATGTGGGCGGGAACCTTGCGGGTGGGCGAGAGCCGCCCGGGCCGGAGCAATGTCGTCATGGGGCAAGTCTAGTTCGGTGCCGATAGGGCAGGATCTGACTGGACGGCGAGCGCCGCGGGCGTCCGGGACCCTGCCCGAACCCGCGGGTGAGGAGGGCACATGAGCGGTGAGCAGTGGTGGTTCTGTCTCAAGCACATGCAGGTCGAGCCGGACAAGGGCTGCCCGGACAAGCACCGCCTGGGGCCGTACGCCGGCCGCGAGGAGGCGGCCGGGGCGCTGGAGACGGCCGCCGCCCGCAACCGGGACTGGCACGAGGGCGACAAGGACTGGGACGACAACTGACGCGTCCTCCGGCTCTCCCCCTCAGCCCGGTGGGCCGCCGGAGGTCTGCCGCCGTTTCCAGGGCCGGGCCACGGCGATCCGCGTGAGGGCCAGGACGCCGACCCCGCACCAGATCAGGTTCAGCACGGCCGACGGCCAGGCGAAGTGGTAGGCGGAGTTGACCATGAGGGCGGCGGCGCCCCCGAGGTTGATGAGCTGGTAGGCCAGGCCGGTGCCGGACATCTTCGCCATGGACAGCATGGCGTAGGAGTACAGCAGCGAGGCGGCGCCGAGGATGCCGAAACCGTCGATGAGGATGGGCAGCAAGGACACCGTGTCAGTCCCCGGTGAGACGTGCGGCCGCCCGCGGCGCGCGATGGACGCCGCCACGACCGCGGTTCGGGACTCTGGAGTACAACGAACTCACCCCAATCAATGCGATCAATGCGATCAATGCGGGACGCGGGTCCACGCGAGGGGTCCGACGGGCGGCACCGCGACGGCGCGGGGCATGGGCGGTGACAGGACGTACGGTGGCCGGCGGAAGCGGGACGGGGGGCTTTCCAGGCGGGTCGGCGGGACGACAGGCCGTCCGGGCGTCTTCGGCCCTTACCGGTGGTGCCGCGACGCCGTGACCGGCTCGTTTCCCAAGGCTACGCCTCGCGGGGACCGGCGGCGGGGGGCCGGCGGGGCAGGGATGCGACGCGGGCGGAACGCCTTGCCATCGCGATGAAAGGATTTGCCTCCGATTTCCCCTTAGTCGGGGACGCGGGGGCCCGTGACGCGGTCGGCCAGCCGGGCGAGCCGGTCCATGAGCCGGCCGCGCTGCCGGGGCGTCTCGCCGGCCGCCATGCTCACCATGTGCTGGGCCGCGTCGAACGTGAACAGCCCGTCCTGCGCGGGCACGGCCAGGGCGTCGTGGGCCAGTCCTTCCAGCTCGGGGTCGCCGCCGTCGAGGGCGAGGATGGTCGCGCCCGTGCGCCGGGCGTCGTTCACGCGTTCGAGCAGCGGCACGGGCGCCTTCCGCTCGGCGACCACGAACAGCGTCTCGCCGCGTCTCGCCGCCTCGATGCGCTCGATGCCCACGGCGAGGTGGGGAGGGGCGCCCGGGGGCGGCGACCAGCGGACGAGCGTGGGGGCGAGCTGGGCGAGCCCGGAGACGCGCGCCTCGTCGTCGAGGTGCGCCGCCAGGTGCCACGGCTCGTCGTCCGGGGTGCCGACGACGAGCAGCCCGCCGGGCGAGCGCGTGGCGCGCAGCGGGAGCGCGAACTCGCGGGTGCGTTCCACCCAGCCGGTCGTGGCGAGCACCTCGCGCAGGAAGGTCACCGACGCAGCGTCCATGGCCTCCATGGTGCATCACGGCCCCCGGCGCCGTCCCGGTAAGAAACACCTGGCATGATCGGGAGAATTGCGACCGCTGTCGAGGGGACGATCTGGATCATGAGCGATGAGCTGCGGGACGTGGGCGGGCTGTCGATCGGCATTCTCGGCGGCACGGGGGACCAGGGCAAGGGCCTCGCGCGCCGGTTCGCGGCGGCGGGCCACCAGGTTCTGATCGGGTCGCGCAGCGCCTCCCGGGCGCAGGAGGCGGCCGCGAGCCTCGGCGAGGGTCTGCCCGCGCGCGGGGACGAGAACGCCGCGGTGGCCGCCGAGGCCGATGTCGTGATCGTCGCGGTGCCCTGGGACGGGCACAAGGCCCTGCTGGAGTCGCTGCGCTCCGAGCTGGCGGGCAAGATCGTCGTCGACTGCGTGAACCCCCTGGGCTTCGACAAGCAGGGCGCGTTCGCGCTGGACGTCGAGGAGGGCAGCGCGGCCCAGCAGGCGGCGGCCGTCCTGCCGGACAGCCGCGTCGTGGCGGCGTTCCACCACGTCTCCGCGGTGCTGCTGCTCGACCCCGAGGTCGCCGAGATCGACCTGGACGTGCTGGTGCTCGGCGACGACCGCGAGGCCACCGACACCGTGCAGGCGCTGGCGGCCCGCATCCCGGGCGTGCGCGGGATCTACGGCGGGAGGCTGCGCAACGCCCACCAGATCGAGGCGTTCACCGCGAACCTGATCTCGATCAACCGCCGTTACAAGGCCCATGCCGGGATCCGCGTCACCGATGTGTGAGCCTGTGTGAGCCGCCTGCGCGGGGGCCGGGAGCGCGGCCGTTCGCCCGTCCGGTGAGATGAATCTGACAAAACGGGTATTTTCCCGCCATTCTTGACGTCATGAGCGATCTGCACCCGGATACCCGTGCCGTCCACGTGCCGCAGCCGCCGCTGAACGGCAGCGTCCCCATCGCGACCCCCCTCTACCAGACCTCCGGATTCGCCTTCGAGGACCCCGCCGTCTTCGCCGACGGGATGGGCCGCCCCGACGGCGCCTTCGTCTACGGACGGCTGTCCAACCCGACCGTCCGCGCGCTGGAGGACGCGGTCGCCGGTCTGGAGGGCGGCGTGGCCGCCGTCGCCGCCGGGTCGGGCATGGGCGCGATCAACTGCGTCCTGTTCGGGCTGCTCTCTCCCGGCGACCACCTGATCGCCCAGAAGCCGCTGTACGGCGGGACGGCCACGGTCATCGCGGACCTCGCCCGCCGGTTCGGGGTCGCGGTGACCTACGTGCCGGAGGACGACCCCGCGGCGGTGCGCGAGGCCGTGCGCCCCGAGACGCGGCTGCTGTACCTGGAGACGATCGCCAACCCGATGACCCAGGTCGCCGACCTGCCCGGCATGTGCGCCGCCGCGCGCGAGGCGGGCCTGATCTCCGTGGTGGACAACACCTTCGCCTCGCCGGTGCTGTGCCGCCCGCTGGAGCACGGCGCCGACGTCGTCGTCCACTCGGTGACCAAGTACCTCAGCGGGCACAGCGACGTCCTCGGCGGGGTCGCGGTCTTCGCCGACGAGGCGCTGCACCGCAAGGTCTGGACGTTCTCCACCGAACTCGGCGCCACGCTCGACCCGTTCGCCGCCTGGCTGACGCTGCGCGGCATCCAGACTCTGCCCCTGCGCATGGCCCGCCACTGCGAGAACACCCGCGTGCTCGCCACCCGCCTGGCCGAGCACCCCGCCGTCGCGGCCGTCCACTGGCCGGGACTGCCCGGGCACCCCTCCCACCGGCTCGCCGCCAAGCTCCTGCCGGACTTCGGGGCCGTCTTCTCCTTCGACCTGACCGGTGGGCGCGCGGCGGGGGAGAGGTTCATGAGCTCGGTACGGCTGGCGCTGCTCGCTCCCTCGCTGGGCGGGGTCGAGACGCTGATCCTGCACCCGGCCACGACCTCCCACCGCTCGCAGACCGCCGAGGAACTCGCCGCGTCGGGGATCGGCGAAGGGACCGTGCGCGTGGCGGTCGGCATCGAGCACGCCGAGGATCTATGGTCCGACTTCACCCAGGCCCTCGACGTTCGGGGCGCCTAAGGGGCGCCCCGAACACGCCGTGCCGGAGGCGCGGCCATAGGCACAGCTCAGCGGTAGCTGTGCTCCGGGGCGGGGAAGGCGCCGGAGACGACCTCGTCGGCGAAGGCGCGGACCGCGTGGTCCATTTCGCCGGCCAGGTCGAAGTACTTCTTCACGAACTTCGCGGGATGTTGGGTGAGGCCCATGAGGTCCTGCCAGACCAGGACCTGAGCGTCGCAGGACGGCCCCGCGCCGATGCCGATCGTCGGGATGGACAGCGCGGCCGTGATCCGGGCGGCGAGGTCGGCGGGCACGCACTCGAGCACGACGGCGAACGCCCCGGCGTGCTCAAGGGCCTTGGCGTCGGCCATCAGCTCGTCGCCCGACTGGCCCCGGCCCTGCACGCGGTAGCCGCCGAACGCGTTCACCGACTGCGGGGTCAGCCCGAGGTGGCCCATGACCGGGATGCCGGCCGAGACCAGCAGGTCGATCTGCGGGAGCACGCGGCGCCCGCCCTCCAGCTTGACCGCGTGGGCGCCGGCCTCCTTCATGAACCGCGCGGCCGAGGTCAGCGCGTCCTTCGGGGAGGCCTGGTAGGAGCCGAACGGCAGGTCGGCCACGACCAGCGCGCGGGAGGAGCCGCGGACGACGGCGGCGGTGAGCGGGATCAGGTCGTCGACGGAGACCGGCAGCGTGGAGTCGTAGCCGTACACGACCATCGCTGCCGAGTCGCCTACCAGCATGACCGGAATGCCGGCCTCGTCGAACACCTTGGCGGTCATCGCGTCGTAGGCGGTGACCATCGGCCACTTCTCGCCGCGGTCCTTGGCGGCGGTGAGGTCGCGGACGGTCACCCTTCGCCCAGCTTGGCCGCCGTAGAGCGCGGTCGGCGAGCTGGTGTTTCTCGACGTAGAGGACATCATGGATACCTCCAGGTCTCGAGGCGCCCCTGTGGCGTCCCCGGACGGTCAGATCATCGCACGGCTGACCGTTATGACAACACCCCGGATGCCCTCTGCTCATCCCTCCACGCACCCCGGCCGGCGCTTTACCGGGCGGACGCCGCCACGACCGTCCTGCCGGACGCCGCCACGACCGCCCTGAGGTGCGGCGACGCCGGAGATCTCGCCCCGATGGGCTCGCGCGGGCAGGAGATCATAACGAAACGGGACGGTTGCGTATCGAATCATTGCGCGCTACGGTAACGGTGCGAAACGCACTCGTATCGAAATTTCGCTCTTACTCGTACTTGGGGGGTTCGTGGACAAGACGACAGGTCACCCACGCCGATGGCAGGTCCTCGGTGTGATGGTGTTCAGCCTGCTCGCCGTCGTTCTCGACAACACGATTCTCAACGTGGCCCTGAAGGTCATCTCCGATCCCGAGGCTGGGCTCGGGGCGTCGCAGAGCCAGCTCGAATGGGCCATCAACTCCTACACGCTCGTCTTCGCCGGCCTGCTGTTCACCTTCGGCGTGCTCGGCGACCGGTTCGGGCGCAAGCGCATGCTGCAGATCGGCATGGTGCTGTTCGGCCTGGCGTCCCTGGCCAGCGCCTACGCGCAGGACCCCGGGCAGCTCATCGCCGCGCGGGCCGCCATGGGCCTCGGCGGCGCGGCCGTCATGCCCGCCACCCTCGCGATCATCTCCAACGTCTTCGCGCCGCAGGAGCGCGGCAAGGCCATCGGCATCTGGTCCGGAGGGGTGGGCCTCGCGGTCGCCATCGGCCCCATCACCGGCGGCATCCTGCTCGAGCACTTCTGGTGGGGCTCGGTCTTCCTGGTGAACGTGCCCATCGTCCTCATCAGCTCCGTGCTGATCGCGGTGCTGGTGCCCGAGTCGCGCAACCCCGACAAGGCCCGGCTCGACCCCTTCGGCGTGCTGCTGTCCATCGTCGGCCTGGTCGGCGTCGTCTACGGCATCATCAAGATCGGCGAACGCGGCACGGTCACCGACCCGCAGGTCCTGGTGCCCACGCTCGTCGGCCTGGCCGTGCTCGCGGGGTTCGTCCTGCACGAGCGCAGGGCGGCCCACCCGGCCTTCGACGTACGCTACTTCGCCATCCCGCGGTTCTCCACGGCCGTCGCCAGCGTAGGCCTGGTGTTCTTCGCCATGATGGGCGTGATGTTCTTCATGGCGTTCTACCTGCAGATCGTCAAGGGGTACTCGCCGCTCGCCGCGGGCGCGCTCGTGCTGCCGTTCGCGGCGGCCCAGCTCATCTTCTCGCCGCTCAGTGCCCAGATGGTCCGCCGCTTCGGCGGCAAGGTGCTCGCCACCGCCAGCATGCTGCTGGTCGCGGCGTCCCTCGCGAGCTACACGATCCTCCAGGTGGACACGCCGATCTGGGTGTTCGAGATCATCGGCTTCGTCCAGGGCGCGGCGCTCGCCAACATCGGCCCGCCGGCCACCGAGGCCGTGATGTCCTCGGTGCCCCGCGAGAAGGCGGGCGTCGGCTCGGCCATGACCAACACCATCCGGCAGGTCGGCGGCGCGCTCGGCGTGGCGCTGCTCGGCTCGGTGCTGTCCGCGACCTACCGCGACAACGTGGCCGGCGCGCTCACGGTCCTCCCGGAGGGCCTGCGGCACGCAGCGGGCGAGTCGATCACGGCCACCATGGGCGTCGCTCAGTCCCTCGGCGCCCAGGGTGCCGCGATCGTCGCCCCCGCCAAGCAGGCGTTCGTGGACGGCATGCACGTGACCGCCCTCTGCGCCGCCGTGATCGCGCTGGTCGGCGCGGCCGTGGTGGCGAGGTGGCTCCCTGGGAAGGAAACGGTCGTGCCGCCGGTGGCGGCACCGGAAAGCACGGAACCGGCAGTAGTGTGAACGGACCATGGTGACTGAGCGCATGGGGGTGGCCCGCGCGCCGGGCCGCCCTCGCAGCGAGAGGGCGGAGCGCGCGATCGTCGACGCGACGATCGACATGCTGGCGGAGGGTACGAGCGTGGCCGAGCTCTCCATCGAAGCCATCGCCACGCGGGCGGGTGTGGGCAAGACCACCATCTACCGGCGCTGGTCCAACAAGGAGGACCTGGTCGTCGACGCGCTGGCCACGCTCAAGCCTCCCATGCCCGAGCCGCTCGGCAGATCCGCCCGCGAGGACATCGTCCGGCACCTCGGCGCGATGCAGCAGGAGACGCACGATCGGCGCCTGCGCTGCATCATGACCATCGCGCTGAGCGAGTCCGACCGCTACCCGCACCTGGCCCAGCGCTTCCGCGAGATCGCGATCAAGCCCCGGCGCGAGGCGCTGCGGTCGATCATCCGGCGGGGCGTCGACACGGGCGAGTTCCGCGCCGACACCGACGTCGAGATGGCGATGGCCGCGCTCAGCGGCGCGATGCTGGTCTTCACCAAATGGCATGACCCCAAGGAGGAGCTTCCCGCCGACCTTGCCGAGCGCATCACCGACCAGGTGCTGGCGGGCCTGCAAGCGTGAGCTGTGCCTATGCCGCGCCTCCGGCGCGGCGGTTCGGCACGCCTCTTCAGGCGCCCTGAACGGGTCAGGTGGCGGGGGTCTCGCGCCAGCGGTTGGTGATGGGCAGCCTCCGGTCGCGCCCGAAGTTCTTCGGGGTGATCTTCGGGCCGGGCGGGTACTGCCGCCGCTTGTACTCGGCGAGGTCCACCAGCCGGATCACCCGGGCCACCAGCTCCGGGTCGTGTCCCGCCGTGACCAGGTCGTTCTTGCCCATGTCGTGCTCGACGTAGTCGGCCAGCAGCCGGTCCAGGACGTCGTACGGCGGGAGCGAGTCGGTGTCGCGCTGGCCGGGGCGCAGCTCGGCGCTCGGCTCCTTGGTGATGGAGTTCTCCGGGATGGGCGGGACGGCGAACGGGTGCAGCAGGTCGCCCTCGCGCCCCGCCTGGGCGTTGCGCCACCGGGACAGGTCCCACACCGTCGTCTTCAGCACATCCTTGATCGGCGCGAACCCGCCCGCCGAGTCGCCGTACAGCGTGGAGTAGCCGGTGGCCAGCTCGCTCTTGTTGCCCGTGGTCAGCACCAGGTGGCCGTGCTCGTTGGACAGGCCCATCAGCAGCATGCCGCGCACCCGCGCCTGAAGGTTCTCAGCGGCCAGGCCGTGCAGGTCGACCTCCTTCTCGAACGCGTCCACGATGCCCTCGATGGGCACCAGCCGCGCGTGCGAGCCCTGTCGTTCGACCAGGTCGCGGGCGTCGCCCACCGAGTGGTCGGAGGAGTGGCGGGACGGCATGAGCACGACGTGCACGCGGTCGGGGCCCACGGCGTCGGCGGCGATGGTGGCGGTCAGCGCCGAGTCGATGCCGCCGGACAGGCCGAGGATCACCGAGCGGAAGCCGTTCTTGGTGAAGTAGTCGCGCGTGCCGAGCACGAGCGCCGAGTACACC
The DNA here is from genome assembly GCF_040683095.1 of Sphaerisporangium sp. NPDC051017. Taxonomy (NCBI): domain Bacteria; kingdom Bacillati; phylum Actinomycetota; class Actinomycetes; order Streptosporangiales; family Streptosporangiaceae; genus Sphaerisporangium; species Sphaerisporangium sp. NPDC051017. The sequence continues at coordinate 41,926 of NZ_JBFBCI010000036.1, read as the reverse complement.
TCTTCCAGGTCGTCCAGGCGTGGGGCCACCACGGGCGGCTCCGGGGTGTAGGTGGGGAGGGGCTCGGCGGAGAGCTCCAGCCGCTCGACAGTGATCGTCGTGCCGTCCTGGGCGTCGACCGGGAAGGTCCCGGGACGCGCGGCGGGGTCGGCCGCGGGCAGTTCCAGGTCGGTGACCAGCAGCTCCTCCCGGAACTGGCCCGCGCGGGCGATGAGCTCGCCGTCGGCGCCGACCACGATCGAGTCGCCGTCGAAGATCAGCTCGTCCTGGCCGCCGACCTGGTTGGCGTAGGCGAGCGCGCACCCGGCCTCGCGCGCCCGGTTCGCGCACAGCTCCAGCCGCACATCGTCCTTCTCGCGCTCGTACGGCGAGGCGTTCGGCACGACCAGCAGGCCCGCACCTGCCTGCGCGACGGCCGCGACCGGGCCGCCGTCCTGCCACAGGTCCTCGCAGACGGCGATCGCGACGTCCACGCCGTGCAGGCGGAAGATCGGCAGCCGGTCGCCGCGCACGAAGTAGCGGTACTCGTCGAAGACGCCGTAGTTGGGCAGGTGGTGCTTGGCCGTGCGGGTGACGACGCGGCCGCGGTGCAGCAGGGCGGCGGCGTCCAGCGGCGCGCCCTTCGGCTGCCCGGCCCGGGGCGCGAGGCCGGAACGGTCGACGTAGCCGGCCACCACGGGCACCTCGCCGAGCCCCTCCTCGGCCAGCCGCGCGGCGACGGCCTCCAGTGTCGCGATCGAGGCGTCCACGAAGGATGTGCGGAGCACCAGGTCCTCGACCGGATAGCCGGTCAGGAACATCTCGGTGAAGACCACCAGGTGCGCGCCGCGGTCGGCGGCGCGGCGCGTCCACGCGACGAGCGCGTCGGCGTTGGCGGAAAGGTCGCCCACCACCGGGTTGGTCTGGGCGAGGGCTATACGCAGTTGAGGCACGATCTCCACCTTACGTGTGGCGCCGGCCCGGCCCTCGGGGCGGTTCAGCTCTGAGGGCGCAGGCCGTCCATCATGATCGTGAGCAGCAGTTCGCCGCTCTCTTCCGAGCGCTCCGTCGCCACCGCGACGGCGTGGGCGATGCGCAGCAGCTCCAGGCCGGTGAGGCCGTCCCGCCCGACCCCCGCCTCCTGGGCCCGGGCGAGCAGCGCGCCGGCGGCGGCGCGCATATGGAAGTGGCAGGCGGCGTACGGCTCGGAGTCGGCCTCCATCGTCGACTTCAGCGCCTCCACCAGCCCGCGCTTGGACCGTCGGTCGGGCTCCGCGCGGGCGCGCGATACCACGACTGTAACCGACCGCCAACCGAAGACAGCCTCGCAGCGTTGGAGCCCCAGGATGTATCAAATCCATCCTCTAATGGGGTGGTGTGGGTAGGGTTCGACACGATCACGGATCCGCCGCGAGCCGCCGTTCACGGGCGCGGTCAGCGGGCCGTGCCCGGGCTGATCAGGCCGGACTCGTAGGCCAGGACGACGAGCTGGGCGCGGTCGAGCAGGGCCAGGCGGTCCAGGAGCGAGGCGATCGCCGCCCCGACGGAGTCCTCGGGGACGGACAGCGTCGTGGCGATCTCCTGGTTGGTCTGTCCCCGGGCCACCAGCTTGATCACGTCGAGGTCGGCGTCGGTCAGGCCCTTCAGGGCGGGGGGCACGTCCGGGTCGCCGCGGCCGGCGAAGGCCGCGATGAGCCGGGTCGTCAGGGCGGGGTCGATCAGCGCGTCGCCGTCCGCCGCCGCGCGGAGCGCGGCCAGCAGCTGCTCGGGCGGGGAGGTCTTGAGGACGAACCCGCTGACCCCGGCGCGCAGGGCCGCGTACAGGTTGTCGTCCGTCCCGAAGGTGGTCATCATGACGACCTTCGGCGGGGCGGCGTCGGCCAGGACCCGGCGCGCCGCGGCCAGGCCGTCCAGGCGCGGCATGGAGATGTCCATCAGCACCAGGTCGGGCCGGGTGCGCCGGATCAGCGCGATGGCCTGCTCGCCGTCCTGGGCCTCGCCCACCAGCTCCACGCCCGGCTCGTTCTCCATGATCACCCGGAGCCCGGCACGGACGAGGGCCTGGTCGTCGGCGACGACCACCCGCAGCGCAGACGCCTCCCGCGCGGCCACCCCGGCGGGCGCCGCGTCGGGGGCGTCCGGGGCAGGGCCGTCCAGGTGCGCGGCGTGGGCGAGGATGTCACGTTCCAGCCGATGTAGCGTCGGGCCGAGGTCCAGGCCCAGCTCCTCGCGCAGCAGCGTGCGCGCCCGGCGCAGCGCCCCGAGGGCGTCGCCCTGCCGTCCCGCCCGGTACAGGGCCAGGGCGAGCAGCCGCCACGCCTCCTCCCGCAGCGGATGGGCCGAGGCGTGGGACTCCAGGTCCGGGATCGTCGCCGACGCCATGCCGAGCCGCAGCGCCGCCTCGGCGCGCTGCTCGACCGCCATCAGCCGCAGCTCGTCCAGCCGCATCGCCTCGGCGGCGGCCCACGAGAGGTCGGCGAACTCGGCCAGCGCCGGGCCGCGCCACAGCCCGAGCGCCCGTTCCATGCGGTCCCACACCGCGGCGGCGTCCCCGGTCTCGCCGGCGCGGACGAGGCTCTCGAACAGCCAGGTGTCGACGGTGTCGGAGCCGGCGCGCAGCGCGTACCCGGGCGGGGCGGAGACCAGGATCTCGGCCTCCTCGCGAGGAGCGCGCCCGGGCTCCAGCGCGCGGCGCAGCCGGGAGACGTACCCCTGGATCGTCGACAGCGCCTGGGCGGGGGGATCGCCCGGCCACAGCTCGTCGATGAGCACGCTCATCGGGACGGCTCTGCCGCGCGCCACGAGCAGCCGCGCGAGGACGGCCTGCTGGCGAAGCCCGCCGAGGTCCAGCGGGGAATCGCCAGCAACTACCTGAAAAGGACCCAAAGCATGGAATTTCAACATCGCAGCGCACAGCGTAGGGCCTGAACGGTCCATCCGGGCGCCGATACGGCCGGTCGATGCGCGGTCGTGAGCCTCGGCGTGGCATTCGGCGTGGTATCCGGGGCCTGCTCAGGGATTCGCCACCAAATCCGGACGAATTCGCAACACAAGCGAGAAGGAACCGAACGCCCCCACCCTGCCGCCGGTCAGAGGGGGAGGATGGCCTCGACGGTCGTGCCGCCGGTCGCGCCGGGCACGGTGACGCACGTGCCGCCGAGCTCGGCCGCGCGCTCGCGCATCGAGTGCAGGCCGACCCCGGCGCGCGGGCGTTCGGGCAGCCCGGCGCCGTCGTCGGAGACGCGCACCCGCAGCGCGTCGGGCGCGCGGTCCAGGGCGATGGAGGCGCTCGTGGCGCGGGCGTGCCTGCGCACGTTGGTGAGGGCCTCCTGGACGATGCGGTAGGCGGCCACCTCGACCGCCGCGGGCAGCGTCGTGAGGTCCCCGCTCACCTCCACGGTCACCGGCGGCGGTCCCTCGACGGCCAGGGTCCGGACGGCGCCCGCCAGCCCCAGGTCGTCCAGCGCGGGCGGGCGCAGGCCGTACACGAGCTGCCGGATGTCGCCCGACACCGCGTCCATGCCGGTGCGCAGGTCGCGCAGGAGCGTGTCGGCGGAGTCGGGGGACTTCTTGAGGCTGCTGCGGGCCAGGTTGATCGTCATCGCCATGCTGGAGAGCGTCTGCCCGAGCCCGTCGTGCAGGTCGCGGCGCAGCCTGCGGCGCTCCTCCTCGCGGGCGGTCAGGATCTGGTGGCGCGAGCGTTGCAGGTCGGCCGCCATGCGGACGGCGTGGGCGACGTCGGCGGCGTACGGCGCGAGGGTGCTGATCACCCGCTCGTCGTGCGCGGCGGCGAAGCGGCGCGGGCCCGGGCGGCCGAGCAGCAGGCGGCCGACGGTCTCGCCGTGCCACACCAGCGGGATCTGCCGGGGCTCGCTGCCCACGTGCCCGCTCTCGACGTACCCCGGCCTGCCGTCCACGACCTCGACCGCCGCGCCCTCGATGGCGAGGCCGTCCTGCAGGACGGTCACGACCGACGACAGCGCCTTGGCGGGGTCGGCCCTGCGCACCTCCTGGGTGAGCCGCTCGGCCAGCAGGCGCGGGTCGCCGACGTGGCCGTACAGCGCGCGGTCCACCAGCCGCTGCAGGAGCCGCCGCAGCGGCTGGAAGAACGCGCCCGCGACCAGCGCGGCGGGCAGCCCGGCGACCTGGTTCTCGCGGGAGGCGACGAGACCGGCCGGCGCGCCGGCGCCGAAGTACACGCCGCTGATGACGGCGAGCAGGCCGCCGCCGACGAAGGCGCGGCTGATGATCGTGTCGATGCCGTACAGGCGGTAGCGCATCACCGAGAACGCCATGGCGATCGGCACGAGCCCCGCCCAGATCACCGCGATCAGCCAGAACCGCTCGCCGATCAGCAGGAACGTCACATAACCGGTGAAGGCCAGCAGCGGCCAGGCGATCTGCCGCCGCGTCAGCGGGTCCGAGGGCAGGAAGCGGGCGACCAGTGAGACCAGCGACAGCACCACCGCGGCGTAGATGCCCGCCCAGGTGATGGTGCTGATCAGGTGGGTGTAGGGCCGCAGCGCCTCGATCGCTAGCGGGTTCGGCACCGCGGCCGGCCACGGGTTGTGGTCGAGGGCGGGCCGGACGATCAGCCGTAGCGCCTCGGCGGACGTGGAGAGGGCGCCGAGGACCGCGACCGCCCACCAGCGGCGGGAGGGCGGCCGGCCGTCGGGGGAGAGCAGCGGCACCAGGACGGCCAGGGAGAGGCCCGAGACCAGCCAGCCGAGGATGGAGACGTAGCGCAGGTACCCGGCGGCGCCGAGCGCGCCGTCGGCCGCGGCGCGGAACATCAGCGCGCCGCTGATCTGGCCGGCCGCCGCGCCGAACCCGCCGCCGCACATCAGCCACGCGACGTTCAGGCGCGGCCGGTGGTACACGAGGAACGCGCCGACGGGCGGGAACATCAGCCCGGCCGCCGTGTCGGGGGTCGCGAAGACGTCGATGTGCCATCCGGGCGGGAGGGCCGCGTAGACGAGCAGGGAGGTGACCACCATGACCGGGGAGGCGACCGCCGTGACGACGGCCACCGCGCGCGTCGTCGTGATCCTGACCATCCCGATCCCCTTCCCTCAACGTCCCCCACGGTGGAGGGTGTGCGCACTCCCGCCGGAACAGGAGGCATCCGGGAAAGTATGGGACGTCACATAACGCCCGATCAACGACGGCTTGATGCTGAAAAAGCACCGTTCGAGCCGACTGACTGACTTTACCGAAATAGGCCGCGGCCATCAGAGGACCGGCGCCCGTGAAGGCGAGGTCAGGACGCGGACCGCCGGCGTATCGCGGGTGAGATCACGAACTGACCCACGGCGGCGAGCACGCCGACCGCCCCCACGGTGATCCACAGTACCGAGTGCCCGAGCGCCAGAAGGCGCGTTCCGGCCGGCGGCGCGAGCAGCCCACCCACCGACCACGCGAAACCGAACATCCCGCTGTAGCGCCCGCGCAGGTGGGGTGGAGCCAGGGCCGCCACGACCGCGCCTCCCATGCCCGCGGTGACCACCTCGCCGAGCGTCCAGACGGCGACGGCCCCCGCGTACCCCGCCGTCGTGGAGACGAACGCCATCAGCGCGAACCCCGCCCCCACCACCGCCATGCCGGCCGCGAGCGTCCTTCCGGGGTCCACGTCACCCGTGCCCTCAGTAGCTCACTCACCAGCGGCTGCCACCAGCTACCGAGTCTGCTCGATCAGCCGACCCGGTAGCTCCCATTAGCAGAAGAACGGGGCGGTGGACGGCAGGGCGGCGAGGGGCGCCGGGCCGGAGAGCCCGGGGGTGTCCCGGCGCGACCCCGCCCGGTCGCCGGGGGCGTCCCCGGAGCTCTGCTGCCATCCGCCGCCGTACCCCCAGCCTCGCGCGTTCCCGTCCCCGGACCAGCGGCCCGCTCCGTGCTCGTCTGGGGAGCGGGGGTGCGACGGCCCGCCGTTCGCCTTCGCCCCGGCCTCCGGCGCCCTCGCAGGGCCTGCCCCCGCCGACTGACGGGCGGCGGGTGACGGCGGACGCGCGGGCTCGCCGTCCCTCACGCCTCCGGGGGTGACGGTCGACGGCGGTGGCCCGGACGGCACGGCGGGCGCGACCTGCGGCCCGGACGGCCTGGATGGCGCGGGCGGCCTGGATGGCGCGGGCGGCGCGGCGGGCGGCCCGGAGGGCCCGGCGGGCCGTCCGGACGGCCCGGGCGCGTCCGGACCGGGGACCGGCGCGGGGCCGGGCACCTCCCTGCCCGTGGCCGTGCGGGCGGGCGGCGCGGGCGACGCCTGCGCCGGGGCGTACAGGCGGCGCGTCGTGCGCTGGAGGCCGGGCTCGTCCAGGCGGATGCCGCTCGCCGTGAGCCGCTGCCCGTACACGTCCGTGATCCGCACGACGAACGGGCCCGGCCCGGCGCCGTCCTCGGCCACCCAGTAGTTGCCGGAATCGCGGGACAGGCGCCGCCAACGCCCGTCCGTCAGGACCTCGAGGCGCAGCAGCGGGTTGCCGTGGTCGACGGCCTGGATCGCCAGCCTGCCGGCCGAGGAGCCGGGCCTGACGCGGAACGCCACCGGCAGCGTCATCGCGGGGTTGCGCACGGTGTGGTAGCCGACCGGCACCACGCGGCGGCCGGGGTAGGCGATGCGCGTGAACGCCGGGCGGCTCAGGTCCACCTCGCCCGGGGCGCACCCCAGGCACTCGCCCACCACCTGGACGCGCACGACGCCGCGCGGCCCGGTGACGTCGAGGTACGCCCCGCACGCGCTCGCGCCCGCGTACTCCTCCGCCGACACCGCCACGACCAGGTCGTCGCGGACCGCGCCCCGCAGCGAGCACTCCCCGCCGCCCGTCCTGCCGGACGCCGCCGCGCCGCCCCCGCCCGCGGGGCCCGCGAGCGAGGCCGCGCAGGCCGCGTTCCTGCCGGTCTGGGCGCCGAGCGCGACCAGGGCGAGCGCCGCCGTCGCCGACACGGCCCACGCCAGCCGCCGCACCACGGCCGGGGGCCCTCCGGCGTCATCGTCCGGCCGCCGGCCGAGCCGGAAGCCCGGCCGCGAGCCCGGGCGCGCACGCCGGGCGGACGGGCGCCGGATCTGCCGTCGATCCGCGTTCATGGCGAACTCCTCGCACTGAGGTCATCCTTGACGAATACGGGATGAGATCATGCTGTCACATTACGTGACGGCAGTACGAGTCCGTGATACACCCGCCGATGGCCCGTCCGCCTCCTGGTCGCGCCGTTCGTGTCAAAACCGGAAACCGGGTTCCGGTCCGCGAGATGCGGCCTCACAGCGGACCCGCGTAACGTGTGCGAAACACCAAGCGGGCAGACTGGTAGATGACCAGACATGTCTTCCGCCGACTCAGAGACTGGTTCAGCGCGACGACGATGGTGTCCGATCACCGTCCGGCAGAAGGGGATGCCTTGGACCGCCAGCAGGAGTTCGTGCTCCGCACGCTCGAAGAACGCGACATCCGGTTCATCCGGCTGTGGTTCACCGACGTCCTGGGGTTCCTCAAATCGGTGGCGATAGCCCCCGCCGAGCTCGAAGGCGCGTTCGCCGAGGGCATCGGCTTCGACGGCTCGGCCATCGAGGGCTTCGCCCGCGTCTACGAGTCCGACATGCTCGCCAAGCCGGACCCTTCGACGTTCCAGATCCTGCCCTGGCGCAGCGAGACGCCTGGCGCCGCCCGCATGTTCTGCGACATCCTCATGCCGGACGGCTCGCCTTCGCACGCCGACCCGCGCTGGGTGCTCAAGCGCACCCTCGCCAAGGCCGCCGACATGGGGTTCACGTTCTACACCCACCCCGAGGTCGAGTTCTTCCTGCTGAAGGAGCGGCCGGAGGAGGGCCGCGGGCCCGTCCCGATCGACTCCGGCGGCTACTTCGACCACACCCCGCACAGCTCCGGCCACGACTTCCGCCGCAACGCGATCATGATGCTGGAGGCCATGGGCATCTCGGTGGAGTTCAGCCACCACGAGGGCGCCCCCGGCCAGCAGGAGATCGACCTGCGGTACGCCGACGCGCTGACCACCGCCGACAACATCATGACCTTCCGGCTGGTGATGAAGGAGGTCGCGCTGGAGCAGGGCATCTGGGCGTCCTTCATGCCGAAGCCCTTCACCGAGTACCCCGGCTCGGGCATGCACACCCACATGTCCCTGTTCGAGGGCGACCATAACGCCTTTTACGAGCCCGGCGCCGACTACCAGCTCTCCAAGATCGGCCGGTCGTTCATCGGTGGTCTGCTTCGCCACGCCGCCGAGATCACCGCCGTGTGCAACCAGTGGGTGAACTCCTACAAGCGGCTGTGGGGCGGCTCCGAGGCGATCGCCGGGCTCGGCGGCGAGGCGCCCAGCTACATAAGCTGGGGTCACAACAACCGGTCCGCGCTCGTCCGCGTCCCCATGTACAAGCCGCACAAGGGCAACTCCGCGCGGGTGGAGTTCCGGTCGCTCGACTCCGCCTGCAACCCCTACCTCGCCTTCGCGGTGGTGCTCGCCGCCGGCCTGAAGGGCATCGAGGGCGGGTACGAGATTCCGCCCGGCGCCGAGGACGACGTCTGGGCGCTTACCGCCTCCGAGCGGCGCGCGCTCGGCATCGAGCCGCTGCCGCAGAGCCTGGACGAGGCGATCTCCGCGATGGAGCGCAGCGAACTGGTCGCCGAGACCCTCGGCGAGCACGTCTTCGACTTCTTCCTGCGCAACAAGCGCGCCGAGTGGCACGAGTACCGCCGCCAGGTCACCGAGTTCGAACTCGGCCGCTACCTGCCAGTGCTGTAATCCCAGCTCAGAGGCGGGTTCTCGTTGATTGAAGGGTGAGGGCCGACGGTGCGCAACCGTTGGCCCTCACCCTTTCATCGGTCCTGGGCCGTCTGTGGGCCGTCAGACCTGTGATCCATGGCCTCATACACCCTGTCTACGGCTCGCCGGGTGCGTCCCTCGCTGCTCGGCATGAGGTGCGTGTACGACCCGGGCGTGCACACCGCGACGTTCGTTGACGTGCTGCGGGTGGGATAGGCCCGCTCTTGGCGGCTGTTGCTGCCGACCCGAATTCCGGGCTTGCGAAGACAGCCCTCCCCGTTCACCTTTGCCCTGATAGGCGGCCTTTATCGCAGGAAAGGCGGGAGCGCCAGAGGTGTGGGGGTGAGTGATGGTTCGCCAGTGAGGATAGTGGTTAATACACGCCGGGTGGCTGTCGCGCCCACATGATCGATGAGAGTTTTCGCTGTGACGTGGGGCGTGTGAACGGTTCCTCTCGGTGATGAAAGTCGGGATTCGGGGACACCGGGCGGGCGCGCGCCGCCGCGTCTTGGCGCCCGGCTGTACGGCCCGGTCCGACGGGGACCGGGCGGCCGAGGCGGCGAAGCCGAAGGGGAATCCTTCCTATGTCCTCGACCACAAGTACCTTCTCGCGCGGGCCGCGCCCGCGGGGCCGTCTGCGCGGGCTGGCCCTGCGGGGCACGCTGGCCGTGGCCCTGGCCGCCGGCGGCCTGGCCGCGGTCGCCCCGGCGGCCCAGGCCGCCACGACGGTGACGTTCTCCTATACCGGTGGCGCGCAGACGTTCACCGTGCCGGACGGTGTGACCTCGATCGTGGTGGACGCGTTCGGCGCCCAGGGCCAGGCCGGGCCCGGCCAAGTCCCGGGTGGCGCGGGCGGCCGGGGCGGAGAGGCCAAGGCCACCCTGGCCGTCACCCCCGGGCAGGAGCTCCAGATCAACGTCGGAGGGACCGGCGGCTACGGCGGCGGAGGCGCCGGCGGCAAGGGCGGGAACGTGTTCGGGTATCTCGACGGCGGCGCGGGCGGCGGCGCCTCAGACGTGCGCACCGGCCCCGGCTACGGCCTGGACGACCGGGTGCTAGTGGCCGGCGGCGGCGGCGGAGGCGGCAACTTCGACCGCGGCTACGCGGGCGGCGGCGGGGACGGAGGCGGTGCCGCCGGTGCCTCCGGCGGCAGCTCGAGCCTCGGGGCCAACCCGGGCGGCGGAGCGACATCCTCGGCCGGTGGGAGCGGCGGCGCCGGCAGCTACGGAGCGGACGCCGGAGCCGACGGCACGGCCGGTACGGGCGGCGCGGGCGGCGCGGAGGTGCCCGGTGGGACCTCCGGCGCCGGCGGAGGCGGCGGCGGAGGCGGCTGGTACGGCGGCGGTGGGGGCGGCGGAGGCGAATGGGCCGGCCCCCCCACCTACGCCAGGGCCTCCGCGGGCGGTGGCGGAGGCAGCGGCTACGGCCCCGCCGGGACCACCTTCCAGACCGGCGTCCGATCGGGCAACGGCGTCGTCATCATCACCTACTACCAGGTCCCCGCCATCACCGGCATCAGCCCCGCCAGCGGGCCCACCACCGGCGGCACCACGGTGACGATCACGGGCGCCGACCTCACCGGCGCCACCGCCGTCGTCTTCGGCGATACCGCGGCCTCGTTCACCGTCGACTCCGACACCCAGATCACCGCCACCAGCCCCGCCACCACCGCCGCCGGAGCGGTCGACGTGAAGGTCACCACCCCCGGCGGAACCACCGCCACCACCAACGATGACAAGTTCACCTACGTCAACCCCGCACCCACCATCACCGCCGTCAACCCGGCCACCGGCCCCGCCGGCGGCGGCACGAGCGTGACCATCACCGGCACCAACCTGACCGGCGCCACCGCCGTAGCCTTCGGCGGCACCGCCGCGACCTCGTTCACGGTGAACTCCGCCACCAGCATCACCGCGACCAGCCCCGCCGCCACCGCCGCCGGAGCGGTCGACGTGAAGGTCACCACCCCGGACGGGACCAGCGCCACCAGCAGCGCCGGCACCTTCACCTACACCAAGGACACCACCAAGCTCCAAGCCCAGCCGCTGCTGCTCTCCCTCACCGGCGGCGCGCTCAACATCAACCTGCATCCCTCGGCGACCCTCACCGACACCACCACCGGCCGGCCCGTCGCCGGCCAGACCGTCACCTTCAAGGTCGGCACCCACACCGTCTGCTCCGCCACCACCGACAGCAGCGGCGTCGCCTCCTGCTACGGCCTGTGCCCGCTGACCACGATCCTGCTCAACCTGTCCTACACCGCGACCTTCGCCGGTACCCCGGCCCTCGAAGCCGCCACCGGCACCGCCGGACTCATCCAGCTCTGACCCCGACCACCGCCGAAGGCCCGTCCTTTTCCGGGGCGGGCCTTCGGCGTGCGTATGGACCGGCCGTCCGGGGGGCTCGTCGGGGTTCGCTCGGCCAGGCGCGTGAATATTGGTATAAACCATTGGCCTAAACCAATTGGGCCCCCGGGCGGTAGGTGAATGGAGAGGGGTGCCCGGCATTTCCGTGCGGGCCCACCTCGACCGGCTCGAACCGGCTCGAACCGCCTCGACCGGCGGGCGGGTCCTGGGAGCGGGGCCGGCCGGATCGTCCGCCGGGTGGTGGGGTTGTCGTGGATTGCGGTCATGTTCGCGCAGGGGAATGGGGTCGCGGGCGAGCCGGTTGCCACTGTCGTAGCGTCCGCGGCCGGTCTCCCGGGAGCCATCCGGGTGGGCGGCGCGGGGTGGCTCGGCGCCGGGTGGTGTTATTCGCCGCCTGTCACGCCGCCGTTACCCCGGGCTAACGGTTCCGTCATCGGTTCCTGGTTCGATGATGCCGCGGGTGAGGTGGATTAAAATGGCCACGACTTGTCGGGCCATTTACGGCACTAGCGGTTTATGCGCCCATGAGGGCATTGGTGGTATTGACAATATGGATTGCGCTCCGGGTTCTGGAGAGCAGTAGGGGGTGCCCAGCATGACGACTTCTGCCGGTTTGGAGACCGGGCTCACCGTATCGGCCCGCTTCCGAGGCCCTGAGGGTACCGCCAACGGCGGCTGGATCGCGGGAACGCTCGCGGGCACCCTCGCCGGCACGCTGGAGGGCCCGCACGCGGTCGAGGTGACGCTGCGACGGCCGATTCCCCTGGCGACGGAGCTCGCCGTCTCTCACGTCGCCAACTCGGCGTCGTTGTCCCATGACGGCCGGCTGCTGGCCGAGGCGATCCCCGTCGCCGAGGACGTCACGCCTCCTCCGTTCGTCCCCTTCACCGACGCCGCCAGGTCCGAGGCCGGCTTCGCCGGCTTCACGGGGGCGCACCCCGTGCCCGGGTGCTTCGTGTGCGGCCTGCGCGACCCCGGTGACGGCCTGCGCATCTTCCCCGGCCCCGTCGAGGGCTCGGACGTGGTCGCGGCCGGGTGGCGCGTCCCCGTGACCGTCACCGACGGCGAGGGGGTCGTCCCCGACCCGGTCGTGTGGGCCGCGCTGGACTGCCCCTCCGGGTGGGCGCACGCGGGCAACGGCGGGCCCGGCCTGCTGGGCCGCATCACCGCCCAGGTCTTCCGCCGCGTGTACCCGAACGGGACGTACTCCGTCGTGGCCCGCGCCACCGGCCGCGACGGCCGCAAGCTGTTCGGCGAGAGCGCGGTCTACGAGCTGGACGGCGCGCTGGTCGCCGCGGCCAAGGCCACCTGGATCATCCCGTCCCTGACGTGACCCGCTCGGCCCGCGCCCGCCCGGGCCCTGGCGGTGTCAGTAGATGGTCACCTGGCTGAGCAGGGCCCACACGCGCATGACGAGCAGCGTCAGCGTGGCCGCGCACAGGAACAGCGACGCGGCGAAGAGGGACCAGCGGAATAGCCGGTAGCTCAGCGGCGCCAGCCCCGACGCCCGCCTGCCGGGAGACCACGGCCGCCGCAGGTCCGTCATGGTGAGCTCGCCCTCGCCTGACGGATCCGCGTCCGCCGGTTCCATCGCCGCCGGATCCGCGTCCGCCGTTCCCGGCAGGCCCGCGTCCGCCGCCCGTGGCGCGGCGCCGTTGACGGTGGCGAGGCGCTCGGGGACCGGCAGGCCGGTCAGCCAGGCGACCAGGCGGCCGATCGCGGCCGTGTCCGCGGGCAGGCCGGACGCCAGGTAGCGCACCTCGGCCGCCGTCCGCGCCAGCTCCCTGACCATGTTGCCGAGCCCGACCCCGTCGAACCACCCGGGCAGCTCGGCGGCGTCGCGCCCGACGGCGGTGCGGCGCAGCAGGTCGGCCTTGGTCACGACGACGGCGACCCGCTTCTGCCGTCCGCCGTCCGCCCGCGCGGCCAGCTCGTTGCGCACCCGCTGGAAGGTGTCGGACGGGTCCTCGGGCGACAGGACGACCCCGGCGTCCTTGAGCGTCTTGCGCTCCGCGTCCGACAGGCTCCGCTGCACTTCGGGGAGGGCGAACGGGTCCACCACGATGAGCATCGCCTCGCCGTGGGTGAGATAGCTCATCGCCTCCACCTGCGCGGCCCCGGTGAACCCCTCGCCGGACGGGTCGAACAGGTACAGGATGCGGTTGCCGCTGCGCGGCTTGGCGCCGGGCAGCGTGATGTCCACCATGGTCGCCGACGGCGCCTGCGTGGTCGTCTTGGACACCTTGCCGAGCCGCAGCTCCCGCCGGAGCCGCGAGAAGGCCACCTCGTCCCCCCGCACCACGAACCCCGCCCGCCCCCGCGCCTCCTTCACCACACCGTTGAGGGCGTTGACGGCCAGCACCATGAACGTCGTCTTGCCCGCGTCGGGGCCGCCGACGAACGGCAGCGGCTCGATCCGCGCCCGGCCGATCCGGTGCGGCAGCGCGCGGTCGCATTCGGGGCAGTACGACTGGAGCCGGAAGCGGCCGAGCACGATGGCCGTCGGCAGCCGGGTGCCGCACCGGCACACGTGCCGGAACGCGCCGTCGAGGTTCGGCACCAGATGCCGGTGCCGCTCGCCGCAGGTCGGGCACGCGTACTCGGGCAGCGCGAACCTGGCGTAGCACTGCGGGTGCGGGCAGGTCTGCAGGATGCGGCGGGCCAGCATGAACACACCCTCGACGCCTCGCACGAGCAGCGCGGACGCCGCCCACAGCAGCAGCCCGGCCCCGCAGACCAGGGCGTACGCGCCGACCACCGCCGTGGCGGCCGCCGCCAGCGGGATCAGCGCGACGCCGGTGCCCACGATGGCCGCGAGCCACACGGGCAGCAGGAAGAAGCCCTGCACGTTGCTCATGAGCCACCGCGTGAGCGTGCCGATGACCGTCCTGACGGTGCCCCAGAGGGCCGGGACGGTGAAGGCGGCGATCCGCCACCAGTCGAGGCCCGCCTGGCCGAACAGGTAGTGGCGGAAAACGGGGTCGCGCCGCTCGCCGGCCGTGGCGGGGAGCGCGGGGGAGATCCCGCCCGCCGTCGCCGGGAGCAGCACCCGGCCGGCGCGCAGGTAGTAGTGGCCCGCGCCGACGAGCGTGGCGCCGGCGACGGTGAGCGCGCACACGACGGGGAACACGTAGAGGAACCCGAAGTACATGCACGCGAGCCACAACGCGATGAGGAAGATCACTACAAGTGGCATCAGCGGTCCTCGCGTTTCCACGGGAGGCCGCGCCGGGCTCGGGTCGCGTCCTTCAGATCCTTCAGGCCGGCCGCGAGGTCCGGGTCCCGCTTGAAGCGCGACTCGGCCGACCCCGACATCGACCAGCCGCCGAGGCGGGTGCGCGCCCAGGAGTCCAGCTCGGGGACGGGCGCGTCCGCCATGTGGAGCCGTACGGCGACCTCCAGCAGCGCGAACTCCTCGTCGCGCGACCCGCGGGCCGCGAGCCACGCGCGCGCCAGCCCGCGCCGCGCCGCGTCCGGGAGCAGGGTGAGGACCTCGGTGCGGAACCTCGGGTCCCGTTCGGCCAGGGCGCGCGCGGCCACGGCCCGGGCCGCCGCGGGCAGGTCCTCGTGGGTCTCGCGGGCGAGCTCCTCCAGCCGCTGGAGTACGGCCGCCGCGTCCGCGGGCCTCGCAGCCTCGGACGCCCCGGCGGCCAGCAGCACCATCTCGGCGTCCTTGGCCGGGTACCCGGGGACGGCCTGCCGCACCTGGCCGGCCAGCCGCACGACCTCGGGGTCGTCCAGCCCCGCGGCGAGGAACGTACGCGCGGGCAGGTCGCTCAGCGCCGACGAGTCGCTCAGCGCCGCCCCGATCCGCTCGACGAGCGCCGCACACTCCGCGGGCCCCGGCGCGTCCTTCCAGACCTCGGCCACCCCGGCGTCCCACCCGGCCGTCCCCAGGTCTGGGAGATCCGCTTCCTCTGAACCCCCGCCGCCCCTCTCTTCTGCGACCGACATTTCGCTTATTTCAGCAGAAGGCGGGTTCCTGGGGGCAGCGGTCGCGTGGGGAGCGAGGCGGAGGAGCCGCTCGGTGGCCTCGACGCGCGACAGGAGGCCGCGGCGGACCAGGGAAAGGATCACCGCCGTGCCCGTGCGCGGCGCGTGCGTCAGGTCGCGGCGCCATAGTCGGTCGCAGACGGAGTCCGCGAGCATCCGCCGGTGGACCTCGTCGGGCGACGCCTCCAGCCCGGCCACAACGCCCGACAACACGGTCTCGCGCAGGTCGGCCGGAAGGCGTTCCAGCAGGCGGGCCAGGTCGCCCCGCCCGTCACGGGCCAGCGCGCCCGCCGCGCGTTCGAGCCCGGCCGGGTCGACGGGCGCCCCCACGGCGTACGCGGTCCGCGCCGCGTGGGCCAGTTCGTCCAGGTCGCGGGCACCGGCGAGCGCGCGGGCGGCGTCGTCGGCGAGCGCCGCGCGCGTCCCTGGCCGCGAGGCGGGTGGCGGGGCGGGCAGGCCAGGGTCGGCCAGGGCCAGGACGGCGCAGCGCAACGCGCACAGCTCGGCGGTCTCCTCAGGGGCGTGGGCCCGGACGGCCGCGGCGAGCTCGTAGTCCATGCGACCGGCGGCGCGCGCGAGGTCGTCCCACAGCCAGTCGGGGAGGTCCTTGGACAGGGCGCGGGCGATGGCCGACTGCTCGGCGGCGGTCACACTCGTGTCGCCGCGGCAGAACGCCAGCAGCGCCGCGCTCGTGTCCGGCTCGAAGGCCCCCCACCCCGCCGCGCCGTCCCCGTCACGGCCCCCGGCAGCGCCGTTCCCGCCCGGCTCGCCGAACGGGTCCACGCCGGGCGGGGAGCCCAGTTCGCCGATCGCGTCGATGCCGTCCAGGTCCATGCGGCGCCAGCAGTCCGTGACCGTACGGGCGAAACGGCCGGGGGCGCCCGTCGCCCCGGCGAGGGCCGTGGCGCCGGCCGAGGACGCGGCGGCGGGATCGTCCAGGCGGACGACGGCGGCCTCGACGTCGGCGGGCATCCAGACGTCGGGGGTCGTGCCCACGATGATGTGCGGCGCGCCGGCGGGGTCGGCGCTGTAGGTCACGAACGACAGGCGCGCCGCGACCGGCCACGGCAGCGAGTACGAGACGACCGCGATCCAGCGGACGATCTCCTCGACGTCCGCGCAGACCAGGATGACGCGGCCGTGCCCGCCGGCGAGGGCGCGCCGGACGTTCTCCAGCAGGCCCGCGAGCCGGGTGTACGCGGCGTCGCCACCGGAGGCCAGCCAGGCGCCGAGCGTGTCGGGGTCGATGCCCTCGCCCGGGGGCAGGTCGGCGAGCTCGGGCAGGGGAGTGCCCGGGGACGCGGGGACGTCCTGCCACAGGGGCGAGCGCCACAGTTCCACCGGCCGCAGGCCCGTCAGCTCCTCGGCGGTGGCGACGACCGCGTGGCCGAGGAAGTTGCCGTACCGGCCGGAGTAGTCGCGCCCGAGGTAGACGCAGCGGGTGACGACGCTCAGATCGCGCGGGCGTTCCCGGTCGCCGACGTGGCGATCCCCCGGCGGATCGTACGGGCTCTCGCGGACGGGGCCGTAGGACAGCGCGACGGGCATCCGCGCGATCTCCTCGGCGGAGGGGGCGAGCGGCGCGGTCGGCGGGGGCTTGTAGGCGAGATGGCGGGCCACCTTGCCGGTGACGCCGTGCGGGAGCCCCGGCGACTCCGCGACGAACTGGAAACCCGCGCGCCCGGCGGGCCCGGCCTCGGCCGACGTGTAGTGCAGCTGCCAGGCCACCTCGTCACACCCACCCGTCGTCGGAGGAACAGGATCTCGCCCCCACGCGCCGGACGCGAAGCACCGCGGCGGGCGGGAGAGGAGGTGACCCGGCGACCGCGGGCGGACACCGCACCAGGGAGGTCATCCGCGGACTCCGGTCAGCATGCCGAAGCGGTACAGCAGCCACAGCAGAGGGTCCTCGACGCGGTACGGGCGGACGCCGCCGGGGGCGACCGTGTCGTCGCCGGGGACGCCGCCGAGGGCGGAGAGCCCGAACAGCGCGAAGTCGTTGAAGTGCTGACGCAGGTAGCGGTCGACCATCCCGGCCTGCCACTCGTCCATGAGCGCCCGCACCTGCTCGTGCACGGCGTCGCGGTCGTCGAGGTCGAGCATGCCCGACGGGGTGCGGGCGCGGTGCAGCGCGGACTGCGCGTCCATGCTCTCCTGCAACGCGTCGATCTTGCTGAGCGCGACCGCCACCGGCACCTTCAGCCGTCCGGACCCGGCCCGGTCGCGCAGCAGCTCGGTCACCCGGCTGATCACGTTGATCGGGTCGCTGTCGGGGTCACCGGCGTTGACGCCGCCCTTGGCCTGGGCCGTGCCGCTCAGCGAGGCCTTGGCCCCGGGCAGCTCCAGCGGGTCGACCAGGAAGATGATCGCGTCGGCGGCGTTCAGGTAGCGCAGGTGGGTCTCGGTGGACTCGCGGCTGCGCAGGTCCTCGCCCGCGGTGTCGAAGAACACCAGCGTGAGCGACATGGTCTTGGTCCGCAGCCGGCCGGGAACCGTGCGGGTCAGCAGGTACACCAGCGGGTCGCGCGGCTCGGTGGCGGCCGGGCGCGTGGTGCTGAGCAGGCGCTGCTCGCCGTACAGGGGACGGGCGAAGTCCTGCTTGTAGCGGGCGATCGTGCGGTCGTCGCAGGCGACCAGCGAGGCGTCCAGCTCGGCGCCGATCCGGTTGGTCAGCTCGTGCAGCAGCACGGCGATGTACGTGCTCTTGCCCGACCCCTTGGCGCCGACCAGCGCGACGATCCTGCCCGGGTTCGCGCAGTACTCGGCGGGCAGCCGGCTGTGGCACTCCGGGCACACCCGCCACCCGGTGGAGCGGCGGCAGGTCGGGCAGTCGGCGCGGCGGCCGGGCCTGCGGACCGAGAACACGGGAGGCAGGTAGGCGGCGGCGGAGGAGCCGAGGTACTCGGCCAGCGTCTCGTCCAGCCGCGCCTCACAGCCGCCGCCGCGCCCGGCTCTACCCGCGCACCGGAACGCGATGCGGTCGCGGTCCAGCCGGGCGAAGCAGAACGGGCAGGTGATGACCACGCAGTCACTCCATCTTCAGCCGCCGCACCGGCGGGTCGATCAGGGCCACGCCGCCGCGCCCGCCGGCCGCCTCGGAGGCGTCCCCGGAGGCGTCCTCGGCGGCCGTCCCGCCGTCCCCCTCGGCGAAGCAGCGCAGCCAGTACGGTTTGGCCTGCCGGGGCGCGGGGACGGTGAGGCGCGCCGGGACCTCCAGGTCGGTCCAGTGGTCCAGGACGAGGCCGTCGTCGGCGGTCCTCGGCTGGATGTGGCCGGGCTTGAGCACCAGCGCGAGGCGGCGCAGCGTCACCGGCCGGTCCGCGGTGACCTCGACCACCACCGAGCGCTTCCAGCTCGGCCCCTTGTACGTCAGGTCGTAGCGGACCGGGATGTGGCCGGGCAGGGTGAGCCGCGCTGCCGGCCCACGCACGCGCCTGCCGTCCACGACGGACGTGGCCGCCACCTCGATGGCGACCGCCTCGCTCTCGGAGACCTCGTACCGCACCCCGCCGCGTGCCCGGTAGGCGGCCGAGGTGACGATCGCCGGGTGCCCGTTCCTGCGCACCTCGACCTCGGTGACGTCCTGAGGCCACTCGAAGCCGACGAGGACCGCGCCGCCGCGGCGCTGCGCGGTGAGGCCGGTCGGCGGGGCGAGGTTGATGTGGTCGACGTGGCCGCCGATCGTCACCAGCTCGCCCGCCACGGTGACCGCGACCAGCACCTCCCGCCCGGCTCCCGGCCGGATGGCCTGCCCGTCGCGGGTGGGGAACGCCGGGATCGCCCGTCCGGCCGCGCGCAGCTCGGCCAGGGACAGGGTGGTGCCCACGGGCCACGGCGGAGGCACGTCCAGGGCGACGAACTCGACCGCGCCCTCCGGCGGTTCCTCGTACCGCACGAGGAAGGTGCCGGGGGCCGCCGGGTCGGCGCGCAGCGTGAAGCCGGTGACCGGACGGGGACGTCCCTGCGGGGTGACCGCGCGCCGCACGCCCGGGGTGACCGCCTCGCCGTCCGGCGCGGGGTAGACGGCGGAGACCACGTAGGTGTAGCTCGTGCCGTTGACGACGTCGCGGTCGCGCAAGCCGGTGTCCCCGGCCGGGACCACCCGTCCGTCGCGGGTGACGCGTACGCGCGCCGCCTCGGCGGGCAGCGTCCAGGTGCCCGAGACCACGCCGTCGCCGCCGCTGAACCTGACCTCGCCCGGCTCTGGCCGCACGATCAGCGTCGCCGCCGCCGCGGGCATCGCCACGGCCTCCTCGCGGCGGGCCACGACCGAGTAGACGATCGGCACGTTCACCGGCGGCCGCTCGTCACGCACCGAGGGACGGTCCGTGGTGGTCAGCGGCGTGCCGTTCCTGAGGACGTCGTAGACGACGCGCCCGGCGCGCGACGGCGAGGGCTGCCATACCAGCCCGACGCCCTCGCCCTGGACGCTCGCGCGCACGGCCCGCGCCGGGTGGGGGGCCAGCCGCACCAGCAGCTCGCTCGCGCCCGGCAGGTCGGGCACCCGCTGGAGGGCGTCGCGCAGCGCGATCCACGCGTCGTCGGGGTCCAGCGCGGCGCGGGCGCGGTCCCTGAGCCGGACGGCGCTCGCCAGCCGGGCCCTGACCTCGGTGGCGAGCTCGGCGGCCTCGCCGGTGAGCGCTCCCGCGTCCAGGGCCTCGGCGAAGTCGGCCGCCGCGTGGATCTCCCCGGCGTCGACCAGCTCGCGTAGCCGCGCCGCGGGCCCGCTCGCCGCGCCGCCGGCGCCGCCCTCGGCGCGCACCGCGAAGATCAGCCTGCGCGCGTCGCCGGCGGCCAGGTCCAGCTCGGTGGTGGCATGCCGCAGCAGCGAGTCGTCGTACGGGTGCTCGCGCACGCGCTCCCGCAGGCGGGCCACGATGTCGTACCGGATCAGCAGCCCCGGGTCCGGCGAGTTGCGCAGCGCCGCGATCACCGTGTCGGCGCCGACCGTCCACGGCCCGCGGATGCGCGCGGCCCAGTGCCGCTCGGCCTCCTCGAGCGCGTCCTCCAGGCTCGGCGCGCCGGGGACCGCGAAACCGTCCAGCACCCGCATGTCCGCGCACCGGTCGCCGTACAGGAACCGGCCCAGATGGCTCAGCCCCAGCGTGTCCAGCGCCTCGCGGGCCCTGCCGTAGCCGGAGTAGGGGGGAGCCCCCGGCAGCGCGTCCGGCTCACGGACCTCGATCGAGCGCCGCGCCGCCAGCCGCACGGCCTCCTCCTGGCCGACGCCGCTGGAGCGGGCGATGGTGGCCAGCAGCTCGGGGGTGAGCATGCGCAGCGGGCCCGCGGCGTCGTCCAGCCGGGACCCGGTGTCGGCGAGCCTGCGCTCGGCCCTGCGCTCGGACTCGCCGAGGGCGTCGCGCAGCGGCCGCAGGTCGTCCTCGGCGGCCGCGGTGAAGATCGGCGCGAACCGCGCGTGGTCGGCCTCCAGCCGGTCGGCCAGCCGCTTGTACTTCAGCATGCCGCGCGCCCGCCGCCAGCACTGGCGCACCTGCTTGACGGTGGCCGTCACGTCGGCCGAGGTCATCGCCTCGTGTAGCTGGTAGCGGATCCGCAGGTCCTCGGGCGGGAGCCCGCCCGCCTCGCGCGCGGGCTCCAGCACCTCGCGGGTGTACCGCCGCTCGTCGAAGGCCATAGCCGCCCGGCTAGCTGACCTGGACGCGGGAAAGGGCGGCCCGTGACTCGGCGACGTCCTCCTCGGACATGCCGCCGATCTGGATGCGCAGCTCCAGCTCCTCGCCGGTCTCGCGCTCCCGGGCGGTCACCTGGAGCAGCCCGGAGGCGTCCAGGGCGAAGGTGACCTGGATCGGCAGGCCCGCGGGCTTCCCCGGCGGGATCCTCAGGACACCCTCGGCGATCAGGCCGTTGTCCTCCGGCTCCTCCGACTCGACCGCGCCGGCCTGCTCCATCACCTCGACGTCCACGCCGGTCTGGTTGTCGTCGATGGTGTAGAAGTCCTGCGTGACGGCGGCGGGCAGCGGGTCGTTGGCGTGCACGAGATGGGCCACGCCGCGGCGCCGGGTCTCCTTGTCGGTGACGATGATGCCGAAGGCGCGGGAGGCGACCGTCTTGATGGTGCGGCCCGCGATCCGCTCCTGCTGGTCGGCGGACAGGCCCGCGCGCGCCGCCATGTCCTCGGCCTGGTCGCGCCGCCCGGCGACCAGCAGCCGCCGGTAGGTCTCCTCGAAGGCGTACAGCGCCGCGCCCTTGGCGACGGCGAGGTCCGGGTCCTGCAGGCGCGGGACGAGCTGGAACTCCTTCTGCAGCGTCTCGGCGACCGTCGGCATCTTGGTGGAGCCGCCGACCAGCACCAGGTGGTCGTAGGAGCGCACGCCCTTGGCCGCGGCCGTGTCGATCGTCCTGCGGGTGATCTCGATGGTGCGGTCGAGCAGGTCGCGGGTGAGGTCGACCAGCTCCTCGCGGGTCACCTCGACGGTGGCCACCCTGCCGTCGTGGACGACCCGCACGACGTGCTGGGTGCGCGTGGACAGCGTCTTCTTCAGGTCCTCGGCGTCCCGGCGCAGCTGCTGCTCGGACTGCTTGTCGAGCAGAGGGTCCCCGGCGTCGGGGTGCTCGGCCTGGAAGCGCCCGGCCAGGTGCTCGACGAGCCGGTCGTCCCAGTCGGCGCCGCCGAGCTCGTGGTCGCCGTCGGTGCAGACGACCTCGATGTCGCCGCCCTTGAGGGTGATCACCGTGGTGTCGAACGTGCCGCCGCCGAGGTCGTACACCAGGATCGTGTGGTCCTCGTCGGGGTTGAGCACGCCGTAGGTGATCGCCGCCGCGATGGGCTCGGACAGGATGTCGATGACGTTGAGCCCGGCGATGTGCCCGGCCTTCCTGGTCGCGTCGCGTTCGGCCGCGCCGAAGTAGGCGGGGACGGTGATGACGACGTCCTCGACGGTCTCGCCGGTGGCGGTCCTGGCGTCGTCGGCCAGCTTGCGCAGGATGAACGCCGAGATCTCCTCGGGCGTGTACGGGCGGTCGTGCCGGACACGCGGGACGTCCTGGCCCATGTCGCGCTTGATGCGGCTGACCACGAGGTCGGGTTCGAGGACGGCGCTGTCCTTGGCCGTGGCGCCCACCACGACGTTGTCGGGGGACTCGAAGAACACGACCGACGGGGTGGTGTCGGTGCCCTCCAGGTTGCGCAGCACGGTCGGACGTCCGACGTCGTCGACGTAGGCGATGCAGGAGTACGTCGTGCCCAGGTCGATCCCGTAAACAGCCATCGCCTACTCGCTCTCCCTTTCCGTACGGCTTCGCGGGTCCGGTTTCGTGCCGGGTCCGGTGGGTTCCTCGCCGGGGTCCGTGCCGCGCCGCTCTTCGCCGTTCGTGCTGTCGGTGCTGTCGGTGCTGTCGTCCGTGCCGCCGTCGCGGTCCTCGCCGCGCGTCGTCTCCTCTTTCCCGTCTGTGCCGTCCGGATCGCCATTCTCCCGGCTTTCCGGACCTCCGCGATCACCGGGGCCGTCCGAGTCGCCCTTACCGTCGGCGCTGTCCTGAACGTCCGGTTTCGCGGCCTCCGTCTCGCCCTCGGCGGCGGCCCTGCCGACGATCACGGACGCCTTGCGCAGCACGCGGTCGCCCGCCACGAAGCCGTCGGCGAGGACCTCCACGACCGTGCCGTCCGCGCCGGCGTCCACCGGGCTCGTGCCCGAGGGGCGGTGCAGGGCCGCGTCGTAGGGGTCGCCGGGACGGACGCTCACCCGCTCGGCGCCGGTGCGGCCGAGCACCTCGGCGACCTCGTCCGCCATCGCCGCGAGCAGCGGGCCGGCCAGCTCGGGGGAGGGCGGGTCGTCGGAGCGCCACCGGGCCGCCACGCGGGTCACCGTGTCGTGCAGCCGGTAGAGGGCGGTCCTCACCGGGGTCAGCACCTCCTGGACGATGCCGTGCCGGAGTTGCTGGTTCTCGGCGTGCAGCCGGTCGATGACCTGCTCCCTGTGGGCCGCCCGCTCGTGCTCGCGCCGCATCGTCTCGGTGAGCGCGGCGACCTGCCGGGTGAGCTCCTCGATCTGCCGCGCCACTTCCTTGCCCTCCGCGCCCTCCGCGTCCCCGCCCTTCTCTGCGGTGCCGGGGCCGGTGGGGTGATCGTCGCCTGACGTGGGAGAAGACGCCTTCTTGGACGGCACGCGCGGCTCTGGGGGAGACGCCATCTAACTCCTTGCAGAGGAAATACAGGAATTGCTGACGGCAGTTACTCTAGCCATCAATGCCGCCCCCTGGTAGGCATTCGCGTGTCCGCCAATGAGTCGTTTGTCGTGGTTGTCGGCACGCTGTCGAACGCCCTTCCGAGTCCTCCGGGCCGGTACGTATATCGGCTGCCGGCCGCCCCGGACCCGGTCTTTCGGCGAAGATCCGGAATCTCGGCGGCCCCATGCAACACAAATTCCCCGTTTACCGGGGAATAGCTCACGAAACACGCGGCAATGCCAAAAGCACGCCTTCGCCCCTCTGGCCCGTCCCTCGCCCGTAGCCCCCGGCAGACCTCCGGTGCGACGACAGGCGGCCGGGGGAAGGGCCGTCCGGCGGCTTCCGCGCGCCGTCCTCTGCCGCAAGTCAATTGGGACACCCATAATCGAGTCATGACATATCGGGTATTGATCATCGAGCACGAGGCCGAGGCCGGCCCGGGCTTCTTCGGGGAATGGCTCGCCGCCGCCGGGACGCGCCCCGAGGTCGTGCGGCCGTACCTCGGCGAGAAGGTGCCCGCCGAGGTGTCCGCGCACGGCCTGATGGTGCTCGGCGGCGCCGCGTCCGCATGGGACGACGACGGCCATCCCTGGCTGCCCGCCACCCGCGCCCTGATCAGGCACGCGGTCGCATCCTCCCTGCCCACCCTGGGCATCTGCCTCGGCGCCCAGCTCATGACCCTGGCCTGCGGCGGGCGCGTCGAGCGCGGGGCCGCGGGCCTGGAGGCCGGCCTGCGCCCGGTCACGCCCCTCCCCGCCGCCGCCGACGACCCGCTCCTGGCCGGCCTGCCCACCGCCCCGAGGGCCGTCCAGTACCACCAGGACGCGATGACCGTGCTCCCCGCCGGCGCCGTCCCCCTGGCCACGGGCGACCCCTACCCCAACCAGGCGTACCGCCTCGGCGAGCGCGCGTGGGCCGTGCAGTTCCACCCCGAGGCGTCCCCCGCGATCTTCCACTCGTGGACGGCCCCCAACGTCGCCGAACTGGCCGGCGCCGGGTACGACCGGGCGCGCCTGGACGCCGAGGTGGCCGCCGCGGACGCCGAACTGCGCGCCACCTGGCGCCCGCTCGCCGAGGCGTTCGCCGCCGTCGTGGCGCGCACACCCCAGTCCCCGCCGCGCCACACCCCTGTCTTTTCTCCGTGACCACGCGATTACGTTGCGGAACCACTAACGACGGACCGGTGAGCGACCGGCTACGTTGGGCTGTGTGAACGCCGAGTCACGCATACAGACGACCGCCGGGCGTCTGGCCCGCCTGGGCTTCGCGGACGGCGCACGGGCCGAGCGGCTGCTGGACGGGCTCGGCCCGGAGGCCGTCGGCGACCTCGACCTGCTCGCCGCCCTCGTCGGCACGGCGGACCCCGACCTCGCGCTCACCTCGCTCAACCGGCTGGCCGAGCGCGACCCGAGCGTGCTCGGCGCCATGCGGGCCGACACGGGCCTGCGGGCCCGGCTCGTCGGCGTCCTCGGCCTGTCGGCGGCCCTCGGCGAGCACGTCGTGCGCCACCCCGGCCACTGGAAGCTGCTCGAAGGTGAGCCGGCCGTGCAGCGCATGCCCGCGCGCGAGATGCGCGCCGAGCTCCTGGAGGCCGTCGGCGCCGACCCCGGCGAGCCCGAGCCGGTGGCCCCCGTCGGCGCCGACCCCGTGCCCGCCATGTCCGCGCTGCGCGTCGCCTACCGCGGCAGGCTGCTGCAACTCGCCGCGCGCGACGCCACGGGCGCGGTGTCCCTGGCGCAGGTCACCGCCGAGCTGTCCGACCTCGCCGGCGCCGCCCTGGAGGCCGCGCTCGCCATCGCCAGGGCCGACGTCCCCGAGGCCGCCGACGCGCGGCTCGCGGTGATCGGCATGGGCAAGTGCGGCGCCCGCGAGCTCAACTACATCAGCGACGTCGACGTCGTCTTCGTCGCCGAGCCCCGCGAGGGCGTGGACGAGACCAAGGCCCTCCAGGCGGCCACGCGGCTCGCCCAGGGCATGATGCGCGCCTGCTCCACCAGCACCCCCGAGGGCTCGCTGTGGGAGGTCGACGCCGCCCTGCGCCCCGAGGGCAAGGCCGGGCCCCTCGTCCGCACCCTGGCCAGCCACCTGACCTACTACCGCAGGTGGGCCAAGACCTGGGAGTTCCAGGCCCTGCTCAAGGCCCGCCCCGTCGCCGGCGATCTCGGCCTCGGCGAGGAGTACGTCGCCGGGGTCAACGAGATGGTCTGGCAGGCCGCCACCCGCGACCACTTCGTCGAGGACGTCCAGGCGATGCGCCGCAAGGTCGAGGCCAACGTCCGCGCCAGCGAGGCCGACCGGCAGATCAAGCTCGGCCCCGGCGGGCTGCGCGACATCGAGTTCGCCGTCCAGCTCCTCCAGCTCGTGCACGGCCGCTCCGACGGGCTGCTGCGCCGCCGCGCCACGCTGCCCGCGCTGAACGCCCTCTCCCGGGGCGGCTACGTCGGCAGGGACGACGCCAAGGCCCTCGCCGAGGCGTACACCTTCCTGCGCCAGGTCGAGCACCTGCTGCAACTGCACCGCCTGCGCCGCACGCACGTCGTCCCCCAGAACGTGACCGACCTGCGGCGCATCGGGCGCGGCCTCGGCATGACCGCCGACCCGGTCGGGGAGTTCACCACCCGCTGGAAGCGGCACGCCATGGAGGCCAGGCGGCTGCACGAGAAGCTGTTCTACCGGCCCCTGCTGCACGCCGTCGCCCGGCTCCCCGGAGACGAGGCCCGGCTGTCGGCCGCCGCCGCGTCCGCGCGCCTGTCCGCCCTCGGGTACACCGACCCTGACGGCGCGCTGCGGCACATCGCCGCGCTCACCAGCGGCGTCTCACGCAGGGCCGCGATCCAGCGCACGCTGCTGCCCGTCATGCTCGGCTGGTTCGCCGACGCCCCCGACCCCGACGCAGGCCTGCTCGGGTTCCGCCAGGTCAGCGAGAGGCTCGGCGCGACCCCCTGGTACCTGCGGCTGCTGCGCGACGAGACCGCCGCCGCCGAGCGCATGGCCCGGCTGCTCGGCACCAGCCGGTACGCCACCGGGCTGTTGCTGCACGCCCCGGACGCGGTGGCCATGCTCGGCTCGGAGGCCGAGCTGGCGGCGCGTCCCAAGGAGGCGCTGGCCGGTGAGCTGGGCGCGTGCGTGCAGCGCCACGCCGAGGACGCCGAGAAGGCCGTCGACGCCGTCCGCGCGCTGCGCAGGCGCGAGTTGCTGCGCACGGCCGTCGCCGGGCTGGTCGGCCGCATCGACATCGAAGAGGTCGGCCAGGCGCTTTCGGAGCTCAACGACGTCACCATCCAAGCGGCCCTGGACGCGGCGATCCACAAGGTCTCGGGGGAGCGCGGCGGCCCGATGCCCACCCGCTTCACCGTCATCGCCATGGGACGCCTCGGCGGGTACGAGTGCTCCTACGGCAGCGACGCCGACGTCATGTTCGTGCACGCGCCGGTCGAGGGCGCGGAGGACAAGGAGGCCGCCGACGCCGCGTACGCGGTGGCCAACGAGCTGCGCCGCCTGCTGGCACGGCCCGCCCCCGACCCGCCGCTGCTGATCGACCCCGACCTGCGCCCCGAGGGCCGACAGGGCCCGCTGGTGCGCTCCCTGTCGTCCTACGCGGAGTACTACCGGCGGTGGTCCTCGCCGTGGGAGTCGCAGGCCCTGCTGCGCGCCCGGTACTCCGCCGGGGACGCCGAGCTGGGCGCCGCCTTCATGGACCTCATCGCGCCGCTGCGCTACCCGCCCGGCGGCATCGGCGAGGCCGCCCTGCGCGAGATCCGGCGGCTGAAGGCCCGCATGGAGGCCGAGCGGCTGCCGAGGGGCGCCGACCCGCTGATGCACACCAAGCTCGGCAGGGGCGGGCTGGCCGACGTCGAGTGGCCGGCGCAGCTCATCCAGCTCGGCCACGCCTACGCGGTGCCCGGGCTGCGCACCACACACACGCTTGAGGCGCTGCGCGCCGCCGTCGGGGCCGGGCTGCTGTCCGCCTCCGACGAGGAGGTCCTGGCCGAGGCGTGGCGGTTCGCCTCGCAGGTCCGCGACGCCATCATGCTCGTGCGCGGCCGCGCCGGCGACAGCATCCCCGCCGACGTGCGCGAGCGCATGCTCATCGCCAGGGCGCTCGGATACCCGCCGGACGGATCGGAGGACTTCGTCGAGGACTACCGCAGGACCACCCGCCGCGCCAGGCTCGTCTCCGAGCGCGTCTTCTACGGCGTCGCCTG
Source organism: Sphaerisporangium sp. NPDC051017 (assembly GCF_040683095.1). NCBI lineage: Bacteria > Bacillati > Actinomycetota > Actinomycetes > Streptosporangiales > Streptosporangiaceae > Sphaerisporangium > Sphaerisporangium sp. NPDC051017. Next base: position 14,424 of record NZ_JBFBCI010000036.1, on the reverse strand, counting down.
ACCTCCGCGCCTTGACCGACTCGGTACCTTTGTGGGGTCGAGTCGGCGAAGCGGCAGGAGACGGTTCGTGCCCATTTCGGAGTACCTCGCGGGTCTGCGCAGCCAGGTGGGGACCGCCCTGCTGCTCCTGCCCTCGGTCAACGCCTTCATCTTCGACGAGCAGGGTCGCCTGCTCCTCGGGCGGCACAGCGAGCAGGACGACGTGTGGTCCGCGCCCGGCGGCACCGTCGAACCCGACGAGGCGCCCCTGGACGCGGCGGTCCGCGAGACCAGGGAGGAGGTCGGCCTCGACGTCACCGTCCGCGGCCTCATCGGCGCCTACGGAGGGCCCCGGTTCCGCACGACCTACCCCAACGGCGACCAGGTGGCGCACGTCATCACGATCTACGGCTGCACGGCCGAGGGCGGCACCGCCGTGCCCGACGGCGTCGAGATCTCCGAGATCCGCTGGGTCACCGAGGCGGAGGCCGCGACACTGGCCTCGCCATCCTGGCTGCCGGTGGTGCTGCCCGACTGCTTCGCCTGGTGGCGGGCCTCCCGCGAGACCTGGACCCCGGTCGCCTGACCCGCCCGCGGGCGGGCGACGGCCGGTGTGCCCGCTGCTTGATATGGTCCTCTCGGAGTAGCCATGGCCGACAAACGATACAGACGTCCTCTGGCGGAGCAACTCGACCACCTGTTTCGCACGGTGCGCCAGCCCGACGGCACCACCTACAGCTACGAACAGGCGGCCCGAGAGATCGCGCGGCGCGGCACTCCGGTCTCCCACACCACGCTGTGGAAGCTGCGCACCGGCAGGACCGACGACCTGTCGGTGAGCCATCTGGTGGCCATCGCCGGCTTCTTCGGCGTCGAACCGGCCTACTTCTTCGACGACGCCTACGCCGAGCAGGCCAACGTGCGGCTCGAACTGCTGCCCGCCATGCGCGACGCCGGCGTCCGCAGGATCGCCATGCGCGCCGCCGGGCTGTCCCACTCCAGCATCGAGAACATCGCCGTCATGATCGCCCACCTGCGCACCCTCGAGGGCCTGCCCCCGGACTCTCCGGGGGCCGGAGCGCCCTCCGAGAAGTCCTCTGGCGAGGACACCTGAACCGCCTGGCGGAGCGAGGCCATGAACACCCGCCTATAGGGCGCTGCGAACCCGCCCTGCCGGAGGCGCGGCCGTGTTTCTCCGAATGAGGGCCACCTGCTCGCCACGCAACCAAGGGGGATCGCGCGCAGTGCTTCAGGAGCTTCCACGGCCATCGCGTACGAGACGACCGCGTTAGGGCAGCGATGTCACACGTCTTCCGCCTCCTCGGGCCGGTCGAGGCAGGGCCCTCGGGCAGAACCGTCAATCTGGGCGGACGCATGCGCCGCACGCTGCTGCTGTCGCTGCTGCTCAACATCAACCGGCCGGTCACCCTCGACTGGCTGTCGGAGGCGCTGTGGGAGGGCGAGCCCCCGCTGTCCGCCACCGCCAACCTGAGGACCTACGCCGGCGGGCTGCGCCGCGTCCTGACCACGGAGATGAAGGGCGTCGGCATCGTCGCCTCCGACCGGGCGTACCAGCTCGTCGCGTCCCCGGGCAAGCTCGACCTGACGAGCTTCGAGAAGTTCACCACCCAGGCGCGCACGGCGCTGGCCGAGCGGCGGCACGACGTCGCGGTCCAGCGGTTCGACGACGCGATGGCCCTGTGGCGCGGCCCGGCCGGCGACGGCCTCCCGTACGGCAAACCGCTCGCCGCTCGCCTCGCCGTCCTGCAGGAGCAGCGCCTCGCCGCCCTGGAGGACCGCGCGGAGGCGCGGCTCGCGCTCGGCCGGCACTCCGAGGTCGTCGCCGACCTGCGGCTGCTGGTCGGCGAGCAGCCGCTGCGCGAGCGGGCCTGGGCGCTGCTCATGCGCGCCCTCTACGGCTCGGGCGACGCGGCCGGGGCGCTCGGCGCGTACGCCGAGGCTCGCGACCACCTGGCGGTCCAGCTCGGCCTGGAACCGGGGGAGGAGCTGCGGCGCGTCCACCGGGCCGTCCTGCACCGCGACCCCGCGCTCGCGCCCGCCGCGCGCCACCAGGCCCGGCTCGCCCCCGCCGCCTCCCCGGCGCCCCGGCAGCTCCCGCGCCCCGGCCTGCTCGTCGGCCGCGACCGGGAGGCCGAGTTCCTGGAGGGCGCGCTCACCTCACGGGGAACGGTGCCGCCGGTCGCCGTCGTCAGCGGGCCCGTCGGCGTGGGCAAGTCGGCGCTCGCCCTGCGGGTGGCGCATGCGATGACCGGCCGCTTCCCCGACGGCCAGCTCTACGTCGACATGGCCGGCGCCTTCCACCAGGAGCGCGCGGTGACCGCGCCGCAGGCGGTGTCGTGGTTCCTGCGCGCGCTCGGCGACAGCGCCTCCGGGGACGAGCTGAGCCTCGGCGAGGCCAGCACGCGGCTGCGCTCGCTGACCTCGGGCCTGCGGGTGCTGTTCGTCGTCGACAACGTCATCGGGTCCTCGCAGGTCCGCCCGCTGCTGCCCTCGGGGCCCGGCTGCGCGGTGCTGGTCACCAGCAGGCGCGTCCTGCCGCTCGACCACGCCGAGCACCTCACGCTCGACGTCCTCGGCACCCAGGACGCCGTGGCCATGCTCGCCGGGCACGCGGGCCGGGACCGCGTGGACGCCGAGCCGGACGCCGCCGCGCGGATCGCCCGCCTCTGCGAGCACCTCCCGCTCGCCCTGCGCGCGGCGGGGGTGCTGCTGGCCGCCCGGCCCGACTGGTCGCTGGAGCGGATGGCGGGCCAGCTCCCCCGGGGCATCTGCGAGCTGCTGGACCACTGGGACGAGCAGCGCATCCGCGACCGGTTGTGGGCGAGCTACGAGCTGTACCGCCAGAACGACCCCGAGGCCGCGCGCCTGCTGTGGATGATCTCGCATCAGCCGGGCACCGAGGTGAGCGTCTCGCGGGCGGCGGAGCTGCTGTGCGCGCCGGGCCCGTGCGCCCAGCGGGCCCTCGACCGGCTCACCGACGAGCATCTGCTGCGGCGGCTGTCGCCCGACAGGTACGAGATGGTCGGCCTGCTGCGCATCCTCGCGCCCCGGGACTCGCCCTGACCGGGCGCTGCTCCCGGGTCTCCCGGCACTCGGGACGGTGGAGCCGGCGCGACAAAAGGTGATATTTCCTCCGTCTCACGGAGACGGCCTTGTGGGGGAGGCCGCCCGGGGGTCGCACATCCTGGTGTACCGGGCGTGTAGCGGCCTCATCTACGTTTCGTTGCGATGCGTTCCGCCAAGACCGAGTCGAGGGCCTTTCGATGATGGCTTATGTGGCAGCGGGGTTCGGGTCCCTCGCCGGTGTCGTGTTCGGGGTCGCCCTGATCGGCAAGGTGCGCAACGGGGCCGCGTTCTCCTCGTTCCTCGAGACCGTGCGCCGGGCGCCCGTCCTGCCGCCCGGCTGGGCGCGCCGGGCCGCGCTCGCGACCGTGGCCGCCGAGGCGACGCTGTCGGTGACGTCCCCGCTGGTCCTGCCCCGGATGCTCCTGGGGAAGACGCCCTACGTCCCCGGGCTTCCGGCGGTGTGGGTGCTGCTGGCCCTGCCGCTTCTCGTGGCCGGCGGCGCGGCGGCGCTGGCCCGCGTGAGGCGCCCCCGCCCGCGGTGGCCCGGCCGGCCGGCGTGCGCGGCGACCTGGCGCGTGCTGCGCAAGTTCGCGCTCGCGGCGATCGCCTCGGTCGGCGTGGTGAGCGGCATCGTGGCGCGGCCCGGCGATCCGGACCTGGCCGGCGGGGTGCTGGCGAGCCTGGCGGGCGCCGCGATCGCCTCGCTGTTCCTCCACTACGACGCCATCGCCGAGGTGTTCGGCCTGAACCGCGTCACGCGCTTCCCGGGCGACCCGAAGTGATCGGCACCGGTGGGCTCTGGGGGCGTTTTCGCTGGTCGATGGGTATTTCCGCGTGTATCTCGCATATGCCCGCGTGTATATCGGCCGGTTCTAGGGTTGTCCGTGACGGCCGATCGGCGAGAACGACGTCGATGGGACGCCTGCGTGATCCTTGAGGCAGGTGCATCACGGGTGCGGCACCTGCGGTGGCGGCCGACGTGGCAGGCCGTCGCCGATTCCGGGTGAACGGTCCTCCTCATGGGGAGGCGGGTCGAGGTCCGCCGCCGTCTCCGCGGTTTCGCGGGGTGGCGGCGGGCGGCCGTCGGACGGCGGGCGCGCGTCCAGGGGACCGGCGCGCGCCACGCTGCCGTCCGGAGCGGGCAGGGCCCGGTCTCGCGCGAGGCCGGCGCGCGGCGTGACCGGAAGCGGCCTTGACGGACCTCCATGGCAACCGATCGCCCGGCGGCGACGTCAGTTGAATGCGGCCCACCGTCGCGGAAGTGCGTGTCCACGTGTCCACAGTCGCGGGTGAAATCCTTGAACTCTGTCTACATCGACCTGGCCGTCGGCCTGGTGATCGCGTTCCTGCTGTTCTCGCTGCTGGTCAGCGGCATCAACGAGGGCCTGGTGCGGCTGCTCGGCATCCGCGGCAAGTTCCTGTGGGCCTACCTGCGCGACACCCTCGACGGGCCCCGCGGAAAGGGTTCGTGGCTTCCCGGCACGGTCGCCGAGGTCTTCGCCCGGCTGCCGTTCAGCAAGGACGCCCGGCCCGTCTTCAGCCCGCTGCCCGCGCCGGTCGAGAGCACGGCCACCACCTGGTCGGGCCGGCTGTACGAGCGGCTGCGTGAGATCGACCACCGCAAGGACGGCAGGACCAGCATCGCCTCGATCCCGCCCGCGCGGTTCGGCGTCGCCATCATGGAGATCGTCACCGGCGAGGGCGGGGTGACCTCCCTGCTGGAGAAGCTCAAGGCCGACGGCAGCCCGCTGTACGGCCCGCTCAAGGGCGTGTGGGACGCCGCGCACGGCGACCTCGACGCGTTCCGCAAGGGTGTCGAGGAATGGTTCGACGGCGAGATGCGGCGCCTGACCATGCTGTACCGCCGCTACGTCAAGTGGGTCATCGCCGCGCTCGGCCTGGCGATCACGCTGCTGTTCAGCATGGACTCGCTGGAGTACGGCCGGGCGATCCTGACCGACAACGCCGTCCGCGCCCAGGTCGCGTCCATGGCGGACGGCGGCACGAGCGCGTTCGCGGGCCTGCGGGAGAAGTGCCCCGAGCACCCCACCGATCCCTACGCCTGCATCACCGAGGTGCTGTCGGCGCCGGCGTTCGTGAAGATCGTCGGGAACGCCCCGGTGTCGGTGAACATCCCCGACGGCGGGAGCCCGCGGTGGTCGTGGAACGGCGGGGAGTGGCTGCGCCGCCTCGGCAGTCCCGGCCACTGGCCCGGCTTCCTCGTCACGTTCGTGGCCGTGCTGTTCGGCGGGCCGTTCTGGTGGGACATCTTCCGGCGCCTGACCGGCATCCGCGCGCGGGCGGGGGAGACCGACAAGTGACCAGCGAGTAGCCCGTACTCACCCGCCACATGCGGCGACAACCGGTGAATGCCGATATATGCGGAATAAAGTGTCACGCTTGGCGTTCGTGCGACTTCGCCACGTGTGCGATCCCCGGCCTCGCAGGGTAGGAGAGACGTATCTCATTGCTCGGGTGCTGGGGGGACCATGGGGCGCTTGGGGATACTCGGAACGACGGGCGCCGCGCTGGTGCCGCTGACCCTGGCCGCGCTCGCCGGATGCGCGGACCAGGAGGCCAAGGTGGTGGCGCAGCCGGCCAAGGCCGCCAAGCCGGTGGCCTCGCAGGAGGCGCGCAAGGCCGCCGCCGCGAAGGCCGCCAAGGTCAAGGCCAACGAACTCGGCCAGATACCGGTGCTCATGTACCACCGCATCGTCGCCAAGCCCGCCGGCACCGACGACCGCACCCCCGAGCAGTTCCGCACCGAACTCGAACGCCTGGCCAAGGACGGCTACGTCCCCATCACGGCCCGCGAGTACACCACCGGCCAGATCGGCATCCCTGCCGGACGCCACCCCGTCGTGCTGACCTTCGACGACTCCTCGCCCTCGCAACTCACCCTGGACGGCTCGGGGCAGCCCAAGCCCGACACCGCCGTCGGCATTCTCATGGACGTCGCGCGCAAGCACCCGGGCTTCCGGCCCGTCGCCACGTTCTACGTCATCAAGGACATGTTCGGCACGTTCGGGCCGGAGGCGCAGGCCCAGACGCTCGGCTGGCTGCGCGACAACCACTTCGACGTCGGCAACCACACCCGCGACCACCTCAACCTGCGCGGCAAGCCGCAGGACCAGGTCGTCGGCCAGGTCGCCGCGGGCCACAAGCTGATCACCTCGCTGATCAAGGACGCCCCGGCGACGCTCGCGCTGCCGTACGGCAACCAGCCGAGCACCAAGGACTGGGCGATCCGCGGCGACTCCGCCGACGTGCACTACCGGTACACCGGCGTCTTCCTCGCGGGCTACACCCCGGCCGCCTCGCCGTTCAGCAAGGACTTCGACCCGCTCGGCATCCCGCGCATCCGCGCCATGGACAAGGTGGGCGACTGCGCCCGCTTCTGCTCGACGGCGTGGCTGGACTGGCTGAACGCGCATCCGGAGGACCGCTACACCTCCGACGGCGACATCCGCACGGTCGCGTACCCGAAGTTCAAGGCGCCGTACGTCGCCCAGCGCTTCACCAAGTACACGCTGCCGTACTGACCACCACTCTCGCTCCCGGCACCACGCCCGGCGCCCCTCTGCGCGTGCCCGCTTCGCCCTTGCGACGGTCGGTGGACCGCGGACACCACGTCGTGTATCGGTAACGTCTCCGACCAGAACATGACGGTCACCTCGCCCTGCTGAACGGGCCGCCCGGACCGCCGGCCTCGTGGCGGAAGGGGCGGCGCCGTCGCGGGGGCCTAGCGGAAGCGGCGCAGGCGCAGGCTGTTGGCGACCACGAAGGCGCTGCTGAGGGCCATCGTGGCGCCGGCGAGCATCGGGTTGAGCAGGCCGAGGGCGGCCAGAGGCAGGGCGGCCACGTTGTAGGCGAAGGCCCAGAACAGGTTGGACCTGATCGTCGCCAGCGTGCGGCGCGACAGCCGAATCGCGTCCGCCGCCACCCGCAGGTCCCCCCGGACCAGCGTGAGGTCGGAGGCCTCGATGGCGGCGTCGGTGCCGGTTCCCATCGCCAGGCCCAGGTCGGCCCGGGCCAGCGCGGCGGCGTCGTTGACCCCGTCGCCCACCATCGCCACGACCCTGCCCTCCGCCTGGAGCCGCTCGACCACCTCCACCTTGCCGGCGGGCAGGACCTCGGCGACGACCTCGGTGATTCCGACCTCGGCCGCGACGGACTCGGCCACCGCGCGGGCGTCGCCGGTCAGCAGGACCGGGGTCAGGCCGAGGGCGCGCAGCCGCCGGACGGCCTCCGCGCTGGTGGGCTTGACGGTGTCGGAGACCACCAGGACCGCGCGTGCCTCGCCGTCCCAGCCGACCACCACCGCCGTACGGCCGGAGGCGTGCGCGTCCCGCAGCGCCTCCTCCAGGCCTGAGGGGAGGTGGTGCGCCGACTCGGCCAGCAGGCGCGGGCGGCCGACGAGCACCGCGTGCCCGTCCACGACGCCCCGCACGCCGAGGCCCTCGACGTTGGCGAAGTCCTCGGGCACGGGCAGCTCCCCGGCCCGCTCGCGCGCCCCCCGGACGACGGCCTGGGCGATCGGGTGCTCGGAGGCGTCCTCCAGCGCGCCCGCGAGCCGAAGCACCTCGGTCTCGTCCTGGCCGTCGGCGAGGTGGACGGCGATCAGCGTCATGCGGCCCTCGGTGACCGTGCCGGTCTTGTCCAGGACGACCGTGTCGACGCCTCGGGTGGACTCCAGCACCTCGGGGCCCTTGATCAGGATGCCGAGCTGCGCGCCCCTGCCGGTGCCGACCAGCAGCGCGGTCGGGGTGGCCAGGCCGAGGGCGCACGGGCAGGCGATGATGAGGACCGCGACGGCGGCGGTGAAGGCCGCCGCCGGTCCGCCGCCGGTGCCGAGCCAGAAGCCCAGCGTGCCCACGGCGAGCGCGATGACCACCGGTACGAACACGCCCGAGACCCGGTCGGCCAGCCGCTGGACCCGCGCCTTGCCGTTCTGCGCCTCCTCCACGAGGCGGGCCATCTGGGCGAGCCGCGTGCCGGCGCCGACCCGGGTGGCGCGGACGACGAGCCTGCCGCTCGCGTTCACGGTGGCGCCCGTCACCGCGTCGCCGGGCCGCACCTCCACGGGCACGGACTCGCCGGTCAGCATGGACGCGTCGACGGCCGACGCGCCCTCCTCGACCACGCCGTCGGTGGCGATCTTCTCGCCCGGCCGGACCACGAACCGGTCGCCCACCGCCAGCCGGTCGCCGGGGACGCGCGTCTCGACGCCGTCGCGCAGCACCGCGACGTCCTTCGCCCCGAGCTCCAGCAGGGTGCGCAGCGCGGCGCCGGCGCGGCGCTTGGAGCGGGCCTCGAAGTACCGCCCGGCCAGGATGAACACGGTCACCCCGGCCGCGACCTCCAGGTAGATGTTGCCCGAGCCGTCCGTGCGCTCGATGGTGAACGCGAACGGGTGCGTCATGCCCGGCACGCCCGCGTCGCCGAGGAACAGCGCCCACACCGACCAGCCGAACGCGGCCAGGGTGCCGACCGAGATCAGTGTGTCCATCGTCGCGGCTCCGTGACGCAGGTTCGTCCAGGCCGCTCGGTGGAACGGCCACCCGGCGTAGACCACGACCGGCGCGGCCAGCACCAGCGACAGCCACTGCCAGTTGGTGAACTGCAGCGAAGGGACCATCGCCATCGCGATCACCGGTACGGCCGGCGCGACGGCCGTGACCAGGCGGTCGCGGAGCGGCCGGAGCTCGTCGCGCGCCTCCGGCCCGCCCTCACCGGCCTCGGCCGCGGGCGGTTCGGGCAGCGTGGCGGTGTACCCGGCCTTCTCGACCTCGGCGATGAGCCGCTCGGCGTCCACGCCTTCGGGGAAGGTGACCTTGGCCTTCTCGGTCGCGTAGTTGACGGCTGCGCTCACGCCGTCGATCTTGTTGAGCCTACGTTCGATCCGGTTGGCGCAGGAGGCGCAGGTCATGCCGCCGATCGAGAGCTCGACCGCGTTGCGCCGGTCGCCGGCGACACGGGGGGCCCGGGACACGGGGGACGCGGGGGACATTTCCTTCTCCTTTTCTCTCAGTCAGTGGGCGTGGTCGCCGTGCCCGCCGGGCGTGGCCTCGGGGGCCGGGCCGGTGGCGTGGGCGGCGGTCAAAGTGAAGGCCGCGGTGCGGACCTCGCCGCCGTGCCGGAAGTCCAGAAACAGGCGGTAGTCGCCGGCACTCGGCACCTCGGCCTGGAAGGCGATCTCGGGGCCGGGCCGGGTGGAGCCGTCGCCGGGCGTGCCCTCGGGGTGGACGTGCAGGTACGCCAGGTCTCCGGCGCGCAGCGCGACCAGGTGACCGTAGGCGCCGAGGTACGGCTGCAGGTCGGTGACCGGACGCCCGTCCTTGGCGACGGTGAGCGCGAGCCCGCTCGCCCGGCCGGGGACCAGATCGCCGGCGAGGGCGACGGTGTACCCGCCGACGGTCGCCGTACGGCCGGTCCGCGGGAGCGGCTCCGGGGTGTAGGGGCCCCGGACGAGCAGGTCGGTCCCCAGGGTCAGCGCGTCGCCGCCGGTGGGGGCGAAGTCGGCGAGGACGCGGTAGGCGCCCGCCGCCGGGAGGGTGAGCCGGACCGACCAGACGCCGCCTTCCGTGAGGACGGGGTGGACATGCTGGAAGTGGCCGAGGTCGCGCGAGACGACGATGAGGTGCAGCTTCTTGTCGTGCCGGACCTCGTAGCCGGTGACCGGCCCGCCGCCGGGGCCCGTCACCGTGAACCGGTAGTCGGTGGGCGTGCCGGGCTCGACGGCCGTGGTCAGCGGGGTGAGCGTGTAGCCGTTCGCGGACACCTGCAACCCTCCGGGGGTATCACCCGCCGGCTGTGCGGCGCCTTCCGTCTGTGCCGGGCCCTGCGGCGAGCCGTGACCTGGGGCGGGGGAGGAGGCATGACCCGGGGCGGGGGCGGTGTGGCCTGGCGGGGTGGTGTGGCGGCCGTCCTGTGAGGTGGCATGGGCGTCGTTCGGAGGGGCTGCGACGGGCCCTGCGGCTCGGCCCGCGCCCAGGGCGCCGCCGAAGACGACGGCGAGCCCCAGCACGTAGGCGCCCAGCTTGGCGGCGGCGTTCACGACCCCTCCGCCAGGCGGTATCCGGCGGTCTCGACCGCGGCGGAGACCCGGGCGCGGTCCACGGGGCCGTCACCGGTGACGGTCAGCAGTCCGGTGGCCAGGTCCACCTCGACGCCGCCGACCCCGGCGACCTCGCCGACCTCCTCCTTCACCGAGCTCACGCAGTGGCCGCAGGTCATGCCCTCGACGGTGTAGGTGGTGGTGTTCATCTCGATCTCCTCAGAAGCGGTTCCGTGGACGGGTCGTCCACTGCCGGGCGAGTACCCCAGGGGGGTATCTCACTTGCATGGAACCGTAATATACCCCCAGGGGGTTGGTCAAAGGGAAAATATGCTCTCAGGCCCGGCGGCGGGCGCGTTGAAGATCGTGATGGTCGTGCGGCGGGGGACGGGCGGGGCCGTCGCCGGGCGCGTCAGTGCAGGTTGAGCGCCATGAGGATGAACAGGCCGATGAAGTGGGCCAGCACGACGAAGGCGATCAGGAAGATGAACACGAACTTGGCCGGGCCGTGCTCGAAATGCCGTCCCTCGCGCAGCGGCGGGAGCTGGGCGCGCCGCTCGGCGAGCCGTTCCTCGATGGGCTTGCGACCGAACACCGCGCCGTCCTTCGGGTCCTGAGGCTTCGAATTCCCCCTAAGGGTATAGGGCGATGCCGGAGGCCGTTCGGCGAGCCCTCTCGTAGGGTGGGTGGCGTACGGAAAGGGTGATCTCGGTGGACGGGGGCCCTTGACGCGACATATCGTGATTTGTGGACCTGGTACCACTGGCAGCCGATCCGCTCACAAGGAGTACCCATCATGTCGAGCAGTTCCGAGAACGCCGAGCACGTCACGGGGTCGAAGAAGCCCGAGAGCCTCCTCGTGGACCTGATCCGCGCCGTGAGCGGTCTCACCTCGGCCGTCTCAAAGGGGGTCATCGGCACTCCGATCAACCCAGGCCCGGCCGTCGACATCAAGAACCGCAAATGACCCCCTGGCCGCGCTGACGCCCTGGTGGGCTTCGCCGACCGTGCTCACGGCCGCGCCTCCGGCGCGGCGCGTTCGGGGCGCACTTTGAGTTCTTGAGTGATGCCAAGGCCGCTGCCTACGGCCTCCCCAGGCGGGAGGGGGCTGCCTACTGGGGCGGCGAAGCAATAAAAAGGGCAAGGGGGACATCCGCTCCTTGCCACTACCAACGTATAGCGCATGGGGGGGCTTGCCACAAGGCCCCGGGCGTACCCCACAATCACCCTTCGACACCGGAACGTACGGAGATCGGGGGCTGCGGAATGCGCGTTGTGCTGGTGACCTACGGGTCACGCGGGGACGTCGAGCCGATGACGGGGCTGGCGGTGCGGCTACGGGAGCTCGGCGCCGAGGTGCGGGTGTGCGCGCCGCCGGACTTCGCGGAGCTGCTGGACGATGTCGACGTGCCGCTGAGTCCCGTCGGCTGGCCGATCCGCGCGCTGGCGACGGGGGCGATCCCCGGCAAGGCGAAGGCGGGCCTGTCCGACATCGCCGCCGAGCTGACCGCCATGGCCTACGAGGCGGTCGCCGGGGTGGCCGAGGGCTGCGCCGCGGTGGTGGCCACCGGCTCGTTCCCGGCCCTGGCCGGTACGCGGACGGCGGCCGAGAAGCTGGGCGTGCCCTATGTGTTCACGTCCTTCTCCCCGTGTTACCTGCCGTCGTCGCATCACCCGCCTCTCCGCCGGCCGGGCCAGGTGATCCCCCCTGAGGTGACCGGCAACCGGGAGCTGTGGGACCGGCACGCCGAGCATATGGAAGCCATGTTCGGCGACACGATCAACACCCACCGGGCCTCGATCGGCCTGCCGCCGGTGAGCGGCGTCCGCGACCACGTCTTCACCGGCCACCCGTTCCTGGCGGCCGACCCGGTCCTGGGCCCGTGGCAGGAGACGCCGGAGCTCGACGTGACGCAGACCGGCGCGTGGATCCGGCTGGACGAGCGCCCGCTTCCGGCCGACCTGGAGACGTTCCTGGCCGCCGGTGCGAAGCCGGTGTACGCGGGCTTCGGCAGCATGCCGATGCGGGGCGCGAACGCGCAGGAGGTCTCCCGGGCCGTCATCGAAGCGGTCCGGACGCAGGGTCGCCGCGTCCTGCTCGGGAGCGGCTGGGCTGACCTGGCCCTGATCGACGACCGGGACGACTGCTTCGTCGTCGGCGAGGTCAACCAGCAGGCGCTGTTCCGCCGGGTGGCCGCGGTCGTGCACCACGGCGGCGCGGGCACCACGACGACGGCGGCCCGTGCCGGGGCGCCGCAGGTGATCGTGCCCCAGGTCGCGGACCAGCCGTACTGGGCGGGGCGGGTAACCGAGCTGGGCATCGGCACGGGACACGACGGTCCGACGCCGACCGCCGAGTCCCTGTCGGCCGCACTCAAGATCGCCCTGGCCCCCGAGACCGGTGCCCGCGCGGCCGTCGTGGCCGAGACGGTCCGCACCGACGGGGCGGAGCAGGCCGCGAAGCTTCTGCTCGACATGATCGGCCGGAGCGGGTCCGCGCTGTCCGCGGGCTGATCCCCCGGAGGTTGCACAGGTAGGCACCCCGCCGGTCCGCGCGTGCCCGCGGCCTGGTCGGAGCCGCCGTCCCCGGCTCACCCCCGACCAAGGCCGCGCCCCGCCCAGCAGGCCCCGAACAGGGTCAGTCCTGAAGGCGGGGCCGGGGGGCGGCTGCGGACAACAGGGTCAGCGCGGCCCAGCAGGCGTACTCGCCCGCCCCGGTCGCCTCGCTGCTGCAGCCGCTCCGGCTGACCGGCGACCTCGCGCATGTCCGACGCAGGACCTACGTGTACGCGGCGGGATGGGAAGGCCCGTCCCCGTTCACCTCCGTCTACCGACGGCTGCGCGAGAACCCCGACTGGACCGTGCACGCACTGGCCGCCGGCCACAACCTCATGCGCGACGCGCCCCGGGATCTGGTCAAGATCCTTCTGGAGGCCGCGGAAGCCATCGGTCCAGCGAGATGAGATCACTCGGGTGACCCTCCCCGGGCGGTTCGCGAAGTTCTAAATGATCGGGGGGCACGTCCAACCGCGCGTCTTTTCGGCGATTTCGATGGACATGAATCCTCGATTCTGACGCGACGGAAATCGAAGCAGCGGCGATGCGCCGCTGGTGGTGCCGCAAGGAGCGCGTAGCACAGGGATCGTCCGTCGCGTGTGCCGCACATCAACCAACACGAGATGTCGCCGGACCGAACATAGAGAAGAGCCGCGAAGAGTTGCGAAGGGCGGGACGCCTTGACCGGTTCGCGGTTCATTCACTTAAGCGGACCGGGCATTTTCCGGTCCATTCATCGAACGTGCCGCACCATCGTGCCGACTTCCGAAGAAGTCAGATTCGCCCGCTTCGGCTCCGGCGATGAAGGCTTCCCATTCGCGTGGATCACGCCCCGCTATCCCACGGAGTCCATTTATCCGCTGGGATGTTGAAATTGAACAGGTCGGGGAGGTGGATCGTCTCGCCGAAGGGCCAGGTGGCGAGGGTGCGGTAGGTGCCGGCGCGGACATCGGGGTCGCGGTACAGAGTGGCCTTGGCGAGTCGGGGGTCGCGGTCGATCAGCAGGTAGTAGGGGATTCCCGTATAGGCGTAGCCGTTCCACTTGGTGGAGTTGAGGCGCTTCGGGCCGGGTTGGCGATCGTCGGCCGCGGTGGAGAAGGAGGTGACCTCCACGACCAGATCGATGTGATGGGGGAGAAGGTGCCTCACCTCGGCGTCTCGCAGCTGGTCTGCGAGGTCTTTGCGCAGGACCACGAGGTCAGGGATGTAACCGTCGCAGATGCGGACGAGGTTGAGGTCGGTGGTGTGCGCGCACTCCCATGGGAAGTCGGGATCGGCGAACTCCGCCTTGGCGGAGCTCTTCTGGATGTCGCCGACGATCAGGTTGTGGGACAGACTTGGGCCCGGCGACACGACGATCTCTCCTGCGATGACCTCGACCCTGGTGCCGTCCTTGGGAAGGTGCAGGTAGTCGGCGAGCTCATCGCGCACCCACATGGCGTACGGCGTGTCCGGCAGCAGATAGTGCCGGTGAGCCACCGCGGCAACGCTCATAACGCTTCGCACCTCCCTGGCGGCAGATCGTGACGTCGTAGACGCCGTGCACCACCAGCGTACCCAGATCGACTGATCCGGTAAGGATGCAAGCCTCGTAAGGCTAGAACCCTCCGCGCGGGTGTCATGAGCGGTGGCGGCGGCCGCGCCCGCCGCCCCCCCGAGGAGCAAGGTCGAGTCGTTTGGGGGCGCCGCCATAAAAAGGAAAAAGCTCGGGGTGGGGAAGAGTTTATATTTTATGGGGTATATAT
>NZ_JBFBCI010000035.1:0-91018 GCF_040683095.1 Sphaerisporangium sp. NPDC051017 | reverse complement strand
GACTCACGATGGTCCAGCGGAAGGAAGTGCTCGCTCACCAGCGGCTACCAGGCACCGAGTCTGCCCGATCAGCCGACCCGGTAGCTCCCATTAGCTGTGGAAGACCTGGGCGGCGAGGCCGGCGACGACCGGGATGATGCCCAGGAAGACGAAGGCGGGCAGGAAACACAGGCCGAGAGGCGCGACGACCTGGACGCCCACGCGGCGGGCCGCGGCGGAGGAGGCCGTTCGGGACTCGTGGCGCGCGTCGTCGGCGAGCCTCGCCAGCACGTCGGCGACCGGCGCCCCGCTCAGCGCGGCCCGCGTCATGCCCCGCGCCAGCGCGGCCAGCGGACGGTCGGATTCCAGGGCCTGCCAGGCGGATTCCGGCCTGGCACCGAGCCGTAGCTGGCCATTGACCCAGGCGAGGCTCTCGCCGAGAGGTCCCCCGATCGCCTGCGCCGTGGCCTCCACGGCGCCGCCGACGGGCTGCCCCGCCCGCAGGCAGGCGACCATGAGGTCAAGGGCGTACGGAAGATCGGCGATGATGCGCTGCTGCCGCCGACGGACGTCCCCCGGCCTGCGGCGACGGCGGATGACCACTACAACGACGCCGACCGCGACACCGGTCACCAGCCCCGCCCATCCGCCGACGAAGAGCAGGCCACCGAAGGCCGTCGCGGCCAGAGTCGACGCCTGCCGTATGTTCTCCTGCCTTCGCCTCGTCTCCTGCTCTCGGCCGCCGTTCTTGTGCCTCAGGTCGATGCCCCACAGGACGGCCAGCCGTTCGGCCGGGTCGCAGGGGGTCACCCACAGCCACACCGCGACCGCCATCACCCCGGCGGCCAGGAGAACGTTCATCGGGCATCCAATCGCCGAGCGGGACCACCCGCAGCGCAAGTAAGGGTTGTGGACGGCAAAATTGGCTGGTCAGGGCCGTCCTCGGGACTGCCGTGCCGACTCTCAGCCGTACGGCAGGTCGCGATGCGGCGCTCGGCGAAGCCAAGTCCGGCCGCAGGCGCGGCCACGGGTCGGCGGCGTGGACCAGCGCCAGCGGGTCGCCGCCCACGTAGACGATCTCGCAGGCCGGGCTGACACGCCGACGGCCTCGCGGACGTTGGCGACCGCAGGCACCCCCACGCTGAGCAGGCACAGCTCGGAGAGCCCAGGTAGCTCGGACCCGCGTCAAAGTGCCGGCAGTCCACGTTGTGCACGGCACAGCGATTCGGCCAGTGTGAGTCGGGTGTCAGTCCGCCTGTTGGGCGCGGGCCGCCAACCGGTTCGTCCACCAGACGCCGGCGATGTCCAGTAGCACGCCGACGGCGAGACAGGCGAAGCCGGCGGGGCTGCCGAAGAGGAACTCGAGCGGGCGCAGCCCCAGGCCCGCCGCGAGTAACAGGCCGAGAGCGGGCAGTCCCGCGAGCAGGCGTGCCGTGGAGCGTGGCCCCGCCAGTTGGGCCGAGACCTCGGCGCGGTGTGCCTCCGCTTCCCGCAGGGAGCCTCCCAAGCGTTCGATCAGCGCGGCCAATCCACCGCCTACGGTGAGGCCGACCCGCCAGCAGGCCGCGAGACGGACGAGGCCTTCGCCACCTTGGTCGGGGGCGGCGCGTTCCAGAGCCGTGGCCACGTCTCCGCCGTCGCGGGCGATCGCGACCACCGGCCGGAGCACGGCCGGATCCGGAGGATCCAGACACGAAGCGGCACGCGCCAGAGCCTCTCCGGGAGTGCGGCCGGTCGACAGCTCGGCCACGATGCCCTGGCACAGCTCGATCGATGCCCTGCGCCACTCGGCGGCCCGCCGCGCACGGTCGGTCCGCCGGACGAACTTCGCCAAGCGGACGCCGGACCACCACGCCACCTCGTCGTGTGAGCTCATCAGCGCGCGCAGCCGAAGGTCCGCACGAGAGGGGCCGATCCACGTCAGCACCGCTCCCATGGCCAGGAGCACCGCCACCGTCAACATGTTCACACTCCCCCAGTGGCCTGCCTGGTCATGGTGGGCTTCATGGTCTTTGTTGGGCTTGTTGGGCGTTGGGCTTGTTGGAGCGGGTCGGCGAGCACCGCGACCGCGCCGCGGTGTGGCGCGTTGCCGCGCTCAACCTCACCCCCCGCCTGCCGAAGTCCGGCACGCGCATCTTCACTCGGAAGTCCGGCCCATGGTCGCTGTGGACCATGAGGGGGCGAAGGGCCCTGCGCCATGGCCGCTCCGGGAGCGACCAGACGGCAGTGGGTGGAGGGGAGGCCGGCACGGCGGGCGGCCGGGTCATGGGGCGACCGTGCCGGGGGCTCGGGTGAGTAGTGAGGGCAGGGCCGGGCCCGGGAGGGGATCGCCGCGGGCGGGGAAGGTCAGGGCGGGCACCATCTGGACAAGCCCGGATGGGGCACGCTCGACCAGGCAGATCTCGGCGACCCTGCGTTTCCCGCCGCCTGGGTCGCGGACCACATGGATGACCGCGTCCAGCGCGGCCGCGATCTGGCTGTGGACGGCCTCGCGGGTCAGCCCGGCGGCGCAGGCGAGCGCCTCCAGCCTCGCGGGGACGTCGGCGGGGTTGTTCGCGTGCAACGTGCCGCAGCCGCCGTCGTGGCCGGTGTTCAACGCACCCAGGAGATCCACTACCTCGAAACCTCGGACCTCCCCGACGACCAGTCGGTCGGGCCTCATGCGGAGGGCCTGGCGCACCAGGTCACGCAGGCTCACCTCTCCGGCGCCCTCCAGGTTGGACGGCCTGGTCTCCAGGCGGACGACGTGCGGGTGAAGCGGGCGCAACTCGGAGGAGTCCTCGACCAGGAGCAACCTCTCGCCGGGATCGGCCAGGGACAGCAAAGCGGACAGAAGGGTGGTCTTCCCCGTTCCGGTTCCTCCGGTCACGAGGAAGGCGAGCCGCGCGGCGAGGATCGCGCGGAGCGCCACGGCTCCGTGGCCGGGAACGAGTTCCTCCAGCGTGAACGACCTGCGGGGCGGCAGCCGGAGGGAGAGGCACGTGCCCTCAGGCGCGACAGGCGGGAGGACCGCGTGGAGCCGTACGCCGCCGGAGAGGCGGGCGTCGACGTACGGGCACGCGTCGTCGAGGCGCCTGCCCGCCGCCGCGGCGAGCCTCTGGGCGAGGCGCCGGACGTCGGCCTCGCTGGAGAACACCACCGAGGTGCGGCGAAGCCCCTGACCGTCGTCGACCCATACCTCGCGCGCGCCGTTGACCAGAACGTCGGTGATGTCGGGCTCGGCGAGCAGGGGCTCCAACGGGCCGGCTCCGATCAGATCGGCCCGCAGGGCACGCGCGACCGCGAGGATCTCGGCGTCGCCCAGAACCGCGCGCTCGGCGCGCAGCGCGGCGGCCACCTGCGCGGCGGACGGCTCCGTCGCCGTCCTCGCCAGCCGTACCCGGACGGCCTCGACAAGGTCCGGCGACACGCTCACCCTGCTCATGGGCTCATGGCCGTTCCAGCGGCGGGCCGGCGGGCGCAGGCCGGGAGACTCGCCGCCCGTGGGCGTCGGCGTCGGTGGGGAGCGAAGAGCCGTCCCCCCGATTGAGGAACTCGGCCAGTCCTCCCCGGCCGGGGAGGACATCGGCGCACTCGCCGCACGTGTGCACGGCGCCGACGCCGTCCAGCCCTGGCGGCGCGGTCGTCAAGGGCGGCGCACCGGCGAATGTGAGGCTCATCGGGGCTCCGGTTCGTCGAGAAACCCGGCGCAGAAGCGGCCGAGAGGAGTGCGGGGACCGATCGAGGGGGCGTCGCCCCGGTTGAGGGACTCGGCGAGGCCGCGCTGGTCGGGGAGGACGCCGGCGCAGGGGACGCCGAGGGACGTGGAGACGACCTCGGCGCGCAGCGCCCCGTCGCGGACCACCGCCGCCAGGGACGAGGTGTGGCGGCGGAGCTCGATCAGCACCTGGGACGCCGCCAGGACCCCTCTGACGTCGGCGTGGACGAGCAGGAGGGTTGACGCGGCGCGTGAGAGGGCTTCGGCGGCCGCCGGGCCGATGTGACGGGGAAGGTCGACGACGATCAGGTCGCAGCCGCGGTGTGCCGCCCCGAGGACGGCGCGCATCGCTTCGGGTGGGATGGGCGGAGACTCGCCGCGATCCCAGGAGAGCACCGTGAGCTCTCCGAAGGTCGGCAACGCCTCTTGGAGGGCGGCGAAGCTCACCCGGCCCTCGCGTTCGACGATGTCCGGCCAGCGGGCTCCGGTGGCCTGTTCCTGGCCGAGGACGACGTCGATGCCGCCGCCGAGGGGGTCCGCGTCCACCAACAGGCTGCGCAGGCCGCGCCGGGAGCCCCAGAGGGCCAGGGACGCGGCGAGGACGCTCGCACCGGCGCCGCCTCTGCCTCCGACGACACAGATGGTCTGCCCGGCTCTGACCAGAGGCTCGGATGCTTCGGCGAACTCGTCGACCAGCCGCCGTTCCGCGGACGGCAGTTCGAGCACGGCCTGGGCTCCGACGGCGACGCATCGGCGCCAGACCTCCGGGTCTTCCGGGGCGCGCGTCACGAGGAGGACGCCGGTTCGCGGCGGAGGGCCTGTGGCGGCCAGGGCGTCGGCGGCGTCCGCCCCCACGACGACCAGCGGGGCGCGCCTCCAGTACGGACGTGCGTGAGGAGCCGCGTGCGCGACGTCGATCTCGACGCCTGCGGCCGCCGCCACACGCAGAAGATCGTCGAGCAGTTCCTGGTCTTCCGTGATCACCAAAGGGCGGTGCATGGGGCGTCTCCCTCGTTCGCTGGGAGCCCCACTGTGCGGAAATCCGCACGGCCCCGATGTCCCGAACGAGGTTCTGTGGATAACTTGTCCACCCCCGGACACGCACCGGGTCACCACCACAGCGAAGTCCCCGGCGAAGACCAACCCGTCTCCGTACACAGCGACGCCGCCCGCCCCCCACCCGGAGCGATCTCCTTCGCCGGAGCCATCGCGCCCGGAGGCGGGGGCCGCCGCGATGGGGGCCCAGGGGCGACTTTGGGGGGAAATTAGGGCGACCCCCGCCGGGGGGGGAGAGCGGGGGTCGCCAACCGGTCCGGCTCCGGGGGGGTAGAGCCGGTCCCGTTTTCGAAGAAAGCTTTCGTCTGCGCCCGCGACGCGGCAGGCGGGTGCCAAAACTTACCCAAGCGCCTTCGCCACGGTCATGCGGACACCAACGTATGGTGCCCGATGAACTTGAGTTCCGTCGAGGAGCAATCTCTAATTTCCACTAGTTTTTTTCCGCCGTAGCGGAGCGGCTACTGGAAGTACGCGAAAATCGGCCCCTCCACACCCATCACCGTCGGTGATCAGTAGATGTTTCACAGCTGACTGTCAGGAACCTCCGCGAACCCGCGCACACCGGGACGGGCGGCCACCTGCGGGCCCGTGCCGCAGAGGCTCCGGGCCTTCCACGAGTCAGTAAAGGTCTTGTCACTGGGGGTTCCCATCAGGTCGAATCCGACGTAGAAAGGTGACACGGACCCAGTGTCCGAGTACGGCCACCGGGCACCCACGCGCGACCAGCCGCGGGAGGCGTGTCGAGACGGGCTTGACCCGCTCCGACGATTAGAGGTGCACGCTTGGTAACCCGGTGTGGCGTACTGGCGACGGCGTCCCCGAGTCGGGGCGCCGTTCGCTTGTGTCGAAGGCGGACGCGCCAGGCGCCGAAGATCCTGAACTTTTTCTCCATCGCCGGTCTGGCGACGTAGATTTTCTCGTCAACGGCAGCCCGTTCCGATGTTGTTGCATCGCGGCGCACGGCACGCGCCACCCCGCCACCACGGCTTCGCGCGGAACCGAAAACCCCGTTTCCGGGCCGATCAGGACACCGGCCCTCGACCGTCGCCCCGAACCGGCCCGCACAGGGCCATGTGAGGCGCGCGGACGGCGCGACACCCCTGGAAAGATCGTTCCATCGAGAGCGCTCAGACGGGCGGGTTCCGCCGTCACCAACGGGCGACGCCGGCGGGTCAGCCGCGTTCGAGCGCCTCGCAGACGGCGGTGGTCTCGCGCGCCCCCAGCCGGACGGCTTCCGCGCAGTGCCGCACCCAGCCCCCCACGCCCTCGGCGGTCCCCTTCAGGTAGCCCCGGAGGCTCTCGCCGTACGCCTCGCGCAGGTCGAGGTGGCCCGCTTCGACCGTCACGAGGGACTTCGGGTCCAGGCCGAACTCGACGAGGGTGAGCCGCTCGGCGGCCCTGGCCACCAGGCCGTCGGCCGTCCCGAAGGGCCTGAGCACGACGATCTCGGCGTGGACGATGGCGGCGACCACCAGCGCGGGGGCCTCGGACGGTGTGGTGATCAGGTCCGCCAGCGAGGCGATACGCGCGGCCGTGGCCTCCGCGCCGGGGGCTGGGCCGAGGCCGAGATCCACGTCCGGATCGAGAAGGTCGGAGGAAAAACCGGACGGACCCGAGGACGCCGGCGAGGGGGGAACGGGGTCCGTGCGCGGCCGCCCGAGAAGGTTCTCGTCCGTCACCAGGCCGGCGGCGGCCAGGACGTGCAGCCGCGCGAGCACCTGCCGCGGCGCCGTGCGCCAGACGTCACCGAGACGCCCCACTTCGGACGACACGCGCAGCGCCCCCTGGACGGCGGCCGATTCCGCCTGCCCGGACCGCAGCACGTCCAGCGGAATGTCGGCCCCTTCCAGGGCGGCCGATGCGCGGGCGCCGCGCAGCACCGACTCCGCGGTCACCTCGGGACGGCGGCGGCGCAGGACGCGGTGGCCGTACAGCCGGTCGACCGCCGTGCGCGCCTCCCGCACGGCCTCGGGGACGCCGGGCAGCTCGGCGATGACAGCCAATGGGTCGCTCACGTCACCCGACCTTACCTGCGGGTAGAACCGGCATCGATGAGGGCAGACCTCCGACGATCAGCGTGGCCGGGCCGAGGTCACGCCACGCCGGTCCAGCCAGGCCCGAAATGCCCCTTTTCCGGGTCGGACGGGGACCCAAAAGCGGCTGCTCGGCCCAATGTCCCCGCCGAGCGCGCCGTTCCCACCGGTGAACGCACATCACCGCACATCACCGCACCTCGTGGCACGATGAGCGCCACGCTGGTCTCATGGACAACAAACCGCTCGGGACCTATGCAAAGCCCCGACACCGGCCACTCCGGGCAGTACGCCGCGTACCAGCGCATAGTGTGACGTCCGCCACGCACCGGCCAGGCGGCGACCATGCGGGGGCCGCGCGATACCGGTGAGTAGATTTCGGCGCAGGTCAACAGGAGGTCAAGTACGCTCCGGCGTCACGCCCCGGAACCACCGGACGGTTCAGGACATGTCCAGGGAGTGGTCAAGAGTCGCCCAGCGTACACACGATCCGCGAATGGGCAAGACCGTTCGGCGCGCGGTTCGTACCGTTCATCGAGGGGATGAGAGAAACCCTCTTGCTACTGCCGCATTTATCCTTCGATATCATTCCCGCAACGAATCCGCTGCTTTTGTGACTCCGGGTTAAGTCGTTTGTGAACTGCAGCGGGGAGGTAGACGTCCCGGCGTCGCCCGCCCGTCCCCCTTGTCCGCACAGCCCGCAGACTGGTGAAGTTGGATCCAGCCCTATCGAGCCAGGCCATCTGAAGGAGTACGTAGTGGCCCCGGAAACCCCTGGTCGCCAGACCCAGGAGACACTGTCGAACCTGCTGCACGAGACCCGGCGCTTCGCGCCACCGGCCGACCTCGCGGCATCAGCGAACGTCTCAGCAGACGCCTACGAAGAGGCGGCGGGAGATCGTCTCGGGTTCTGGGAGCGCGCGGCCGAGCGCCTGACGTGGGGGCGCCGCTGGGACACCACCGTGGAATGGAACCCACCGTTCGCCAAGTGGTTCCTGGGCGGCACGCTGAACGTGGCCTACAACTGCGTCGACCGCCACGTGGAGGCGGGCCGCGGCGACAAGGTCGCCTACCACTGGGAGGGCGAGCCGGACGGCGACACCCGCACCCTGACGTACTCGGACCTGCTGCGCGAGGTGAGCAGGGCCGCCAACGCCCTCACCGAACTCGGGGTGGGCAAGGGCGACCGCGTGGCGATCTACATGCCCATGATCCCCGAGCTGCCGATCGCCATGCTGGCCTGCGCGCGCATCGGCGCGATCCACTCGGTGGTCTTCGGCGGGTTCTCCGCGAGCGCGCTCAGCGGCCGCATCCAGGACGCGGACGCCAAGCTCGTCATCACCGCCGACGGCGGCTACCGCCGGGGCGCGCCGAACGCGCTCAAGCCGACCGTGGACGAGGCCGTCGCCGAGTGCCCGGGCATCGAGCACGTGCTCGTCGTGCGCCGCACCGGCCAGGACGTGCAGGTCACGGACAAGGACATCTGGTGGCACGACCTGGTGGACCGGCAGAGCGACACCCACGAGGCCCCGCAGCACGACGCCGAGGACCCGCTGTACATCCTCTACACCAGCGGCACGACCGGTAAGCCGAAGGGCATCCTCCACACCACCGGCGGCTACCTCACCCAGACGGCGTGGACGCACCACGCGGTGTTCGACCTCAAGCCGGAGTCCGACGTCTACTGGTGCACCGCCGACATCGGCTGGGTGACCGGCCACTCGTACATCGTGTACGGCCCGCTCGCCAACGGCGCGACCAGCGTGATCTACGAGGGAACGCCCGACACGCCGCACAAGGGGCGCTTCTGGGAGGTCGTGCAGAAGTACGGCGTGACCATCCTCTACACCGCGCCGACGGCGATCCGGACGTTCATGAAGTGGGGCGACGACATCCCCGCGAAGTTCGACATGTCGTCGCTGCGCGTCCTCGGCTCGGTGGGCGAGCCGATCAACCCCGAGGCGTACGTCTGGTACCGCGAGCACATCGGCGGCGACCGCTGCCCGGTCGTGGACACCTGGTGGCAGACCGAGACCGGCGCGATCATGATCAGCCCGCTGCCGGGCGTCACCTCCGCCAAGCCCGGCGCCGCGATGCGCCCACTGCCGGGCATCGTCGCGGACGTCGTGGACGACCAGGGCACGTCCGTCCCGGACGGCGGCGGCGGCTTCCTCGTCGTCCGCGAGCCGTGGCCGTCGATGCTGCGCGGCATCTGGGGCGACGAGAAGCGGTACGTCGACACCTACTGGTCGCGCTTCGACGGCATGTACTTCCCCGGCGACGGGGCGAAGCGGGACGAGGACGGCGACCTGTGGCTGCTCGGCCGCGTGGACGACGTCATGCTCGTGTCCGGCCACAACATCTCGACCACCGAGGTGGAGTCGGCGCTGGTGTCGCACCCGAAGGTCGCCGAGGCGGCCGTCGTGGGCGCGACGGACCCGATCACCGGCCAGGCCATCGTGGCGTTCGTGATCCTGCGCGGCAGCGCGGAGGAGAGCGCGGACATCGCCAAGGAGCTGCGCGACCACGTGGCCAAGGCGCTCGGCCCGATCGCCAAGCCGCGGCAGATCCTGGTCGTCCCCGAGCTGCCGAAGACCCGCTCGGGCAAGATCATGCGGCGCCTGCTCCGCGACGTGGCCGAGAACCGCAGCATCGGTGACGTCACCACCCTCGCGGACAGCTCGGTGATGAACCTGATCTCGGCCAAGCTCCCCTCGGCGGCCGGCGAGGACTGACCCTGTTCGAGGCGCGGCGGTGTTCTGGAGGAGGAGGGAGGAAGGGGTGAGGAACGAGCCCCTTCCGAGTGACGACGGAAGAACGCCGCCTGAAGTGCGCCTCGAACCCGCCGTGCCGGAGGCGCGGCCATAGGCAGGGCGCGGATCCGGCTGCGGGTCCGCGCCCTACGCTTTTCGCACGGGACGCACGTGGCGCCTCGCGTGATAGTCGTCCGCCGGGCCGGGAAGCGCGACGATAGGCGACATCACGCAGGATGGATGTGTCCGAAGATCCGATAGGAGAGCGAACATGGCCGCACCGCCCGAGGAGGAATCTCTCGGCGCCCTCGTCGCCCAGGCGAGCAACCACATATCCACGCTGGTCCGCGCCGAGATCGAGCTGGCGAAGTCGGAGCTCAAGTTCGACGCGAAGCGCGTCGGCACGGCCGCGGGGCTCTTCGGCGTGGCGGCGTTCATGCTGCACCTGTGCCTGATCCTCGCGTCCTTCGCGATCGCCTACGGGCTGGTGCAGCTCGGCATGATGCAGTGGCTGGCGTTCACGATCGTGACGGCCTTCTACCTGATCGTGGCGCTCCTACTGGGATATGTCGGATACCGCCGTCTGAAGGGTCTCACTGGCATGAAGCGCACGACGCGCAGCCTGAAGAACCTGAAGGACGTCGTCGACCTGGAGGGCGGCGAGGCCGCCGCCGTCAACGGGCGCGCGCCGCGGCCGTCCACCGGCGACCACCACCTGCCCGTGGCCGGCGGGAACGACCCCGGGCACCCGAGCCCGCGGGTGTGACTCCCATGGTCACCCGTCCCGACGAGTCGCTGGCCCGCATCCCCGGGCCCTGGACGCACCGTTCCGTGCACGCGGGCAACGGCATGTTCCACATCGCCGAGGCGGGCGAGGGCCCGCTGGTGCTGCTGCTGCACGGTTTCCCCCAGTTCTGGTGGACCTGGCGGCGCCAGCTCGTGTCGCTCCCCGAGGCGGGGTACCGCGCGGTCGCGGTGGACCTGCGCGGGTACGGCGCCAGCGACAAGCCGCCTCGCGGGTACGACCTCCCGACGATCGCGGGCAACATCGCGGGCCTCGTCCGCGCGCTGGGCGAGACGTGCGCGATCGTGATCGGACACGACTGGGGCGGGCTGGTGGCCTGGACGATGGCGGCGATGGACCCGAAGGTCGTGCGCCGCCTGGTCACGGTGTCGGCCCCGCACCCGCTGCGGCTGCGGCAGGCCATGCTCACCGAGCCGTTCGGGCAGCTCAAGGCGAGCGGCCACCTGTTGGGGTTCCAACTTCCCCTGCTTCCCGAGCGGCGGCTGACCAAGAACGGCGCCGCCCGCGTGGGACGGATGCTGGAGGCGTGGTCGGGCCCGGAGTGGCCGCAGGAGGACGTCTCACGCACATACCAGGACGTCTTCCGCATCCCGACCGTGGCCCACTGCGCCCTTGAGTACCACCGCTGGTTCATGCGCTCGCAGATCCGCCCGGACGGCAGGCGCTACCGCAGGCTCATGCGCGCCGAGCTGGAGATGCCGACGTTGCAGGTGCACGGCGCGCTCGACACGTGCACGCTGCCCCGGACGGCGCAGGGGTCCAGCAGGTACGTCGCCGCGCCGTACCGCTGGCGGCTGATCGAGGGGGCCGGGCACTTCCCGCACGAGGAGCGGCCCGAGCAGTTCGACGAGGAGCTCCTGAACTGGCTCCGCGACCCGGAGCCGGACCGGTGAGCAGGCCGCAGAACGACCTGGGAGGGGCCGTGGACGGGCGACAGGGACGGGACAGGGATCCCCTCGGGCGGCCCCGCAGCGCCCGGCCCAGGGACGCGCTGGGCCGTCCTCTGCCCAGGGGGGCGCCCGGCGTCGAGCGCGTGCCGGACGACTACGCGCCGAGCGCGGGCCAGGCTCTGGCCGACGCCGCCGGTTACCTCGACCAGGGGCGCCCGTTCCACGCGCACGAGGTGCTGGAGGCGCGGTGGAAGACCGGCCCGGCGGCTGAACGTCCGCTTTGGCAGGGGCTTGCCCAGATCTGCGTGGGCCTGACGCATCTGCAGCGGGGCAACGCCCGGGGAGCGTCCACGCTGCTCGCCCGGGGAGCGGCCAGGACCGCCGAGTACGTCGCCGGACGGCCGCCCGTGAACCTCCCCGAGGTGATCCACGTGGCCGGGGACCTGGCCGCGCACCCGCCGGCCGACCCCGCCACCGCCATCGCGCGGGTCGCGGACCTGCTCAGGGCGGGCGCGAGCTAGTCCGCGGCCCCGGACACGAGCGAGCCGGTTCGCGGCCCCGGACACGAGCGAGCCGGTTCGCGGTCCTGGACACGGGCGGGCTGGTCGCGGTCCTGCTCAGGGGTGACGCGAGCGGGCTAGTCGCAGTCCTGGGTGTCGACCCGGGCGACGGCGTCGCTGCCCTGGTCGGCGTCGGAGCGCACCTCGTTGGCCGTGAGCGCGTACCCGGTGTCGGGCTGGTCGGTGGCCGCCGCGAAGATCACGCCGTACACCTGGCCGGTGGGCGTGAGCAGCGGCCCGCCGGAGTTGCCCTGCTGCACCAGCCCCCGGATGGCGTAGACCTGGCGGGTGACGGTCTTGCGCGAGTAGATGTCCGCGGCCGTGGCGTTCTGCGTGCCGCGCAGCCGGGCCGGCTCGGTGGTGAAGCCCTTGCCCTTGGGGAACCCTGCGATGATCGCGCTGCCCTGGTCCTCGGGCGTGTAGTCGAACTTCAGCGGGGCCACGTCCAGGTCGGGGACGTACAGCACGGCGATGTCCCGGTCGGGGTTGTACAGCACGACCTGGGCGTCGTGCCCGGCGCGGTTGTAGTCGGTGACCCGAAGGTCCTGGGTGACCCCGGCCACGACGTGGGCGTTCGTCATGATGTGGTGCGGCGCGTAGACGAAGCCGGTGCCCTCGATGCGCTTGCGGCAGGCGGGCGCGGTGCCCTGGACCTTGACGATGCCCCGCCGGGCGCGCTGCAGCCCGGCCCCCTTGACCACGCTGGCGTCGGGCGGCGGGACGTCGATGATGCCGCCGTTGCCGATGGCGTTGAACACCTGCGGGAACTCCGAGGTGTCGACGAACTTCTTGAACGAGAGCCGCCAGTCCTTGGCCGTCTGGGGCATGGCCGAGTCGACGGTCTGCAGCAGCAGCGAGCCATTGGTCTGCTGGCGCAGCCATGGAAAGGGGGCCACCGAGAGCAGGGAGCCGATCAGCCAGGCGATCACCAGGACCGACAGCGCGCTGGTGAACGTGCCGCCGAGCGCGTCCACCGTCCGCGCTGGCTCCCAGGTGACGTGGCTGCGGACGACGGCGCCGATGGTCGAGAAGGCGAACTGACCGATGACGGCGGCGAGGAACACGATGACGATCGCGAGCAGCGCCTGGTCGGTGGGGGCGCCGACCACCGCGTGAGCGATCGGCGGCGCGATGAGCACCCCGAGGAAGCCGCCCCCGACGAAGCCCATGAAGCTGAATGCCCCGATGATGAACCCCTGCCGGTAGCCGGACACGGCAAAGGCAATCACGAGAACAATCAGGATGAAGTCGAGGAGATCGCCGCTCACGCTTCAACGGTATCCAGCGCGGCCACACGCCGTGCACGCCTTGGCTCGATATCGTTGGCGGCATGGTATCGATCGGGGGATCGAGCGAGGGCCGCACGGACGAACACCCCGGCACGGGCACCCGCGCCTCCCCGTCCCACGGGGGCGCCGGCGCGCACCGCCCGGTCGTGAACGCCGACACCCTCCACACGCTGACCTCGCGCACCGTCGCCGAGCTGATCGCCATCGCGCTCGCCGACGAGGACCCGGACGGCCCGGTCCGCTGGAAGGCCGTGGCCGTCCTGCACACCCGGGGCGACCTGGAGACCTTCACCGAGGCCAGGCGGCTCTGCGCGAGCGACTCCCGCGCCGAGAGGGTGCTCGGGGTGGACATCCTGGGCGAGCTGGGCGCGCCGCAGCGGCCGTTCATCGACAAGACCCTGTCCGTGCTGCGCTATCTCGCGGCCTGCGAGGACGATGTGCGGGTGCTGCACGCGGTCCTGATCGCGTTCGGCCACCTGCGCGACCAGCGGGCGCTGCCGTCGGTGATCGACCTGGCGACGCACCCGGATCCGACCGTGCGGTACGGCGCGGCGTACGCGCTGTCGCACGTCCTCGGGCGCCCGCCGGACCCGGCGGGGCTGGCGGCGCTGCGGCGCCTGGCCAGAGATCCGGACGACGACGTCGCCGACTGGGCGGCGCTCGGCCTGATCCTCCCGTAGGGCGGGCCGACCGTCCCCGCCGGGCCGGCTCTAGCGGGCGGTCATCCCGTAGGGCCCGGCCGGCTCTAGCGGCCGGCCAGCCGGAGCACCTCCGGCGGGAGTTCCTCCACCCTGCGCGCGTCCCAGGGCCGCTCGAAGCCGGTGAGGGCCAGCATGTCGTCCAGGATGCCGGCGGTGAAGCCCCAGACGAGCATGCCGCGCACCCGGAACGCCGGGCCGGCCCAGCCGCCGGGAAGGCGCAGGCGCAGCCGGTTCTCGGGGTCGGCCAGCTCGGAGATCGGCACACGGGCCACGGCGTCGACCTCGTCGGGCGAGGCCGCGTGCACGGCGCAGGGCGTGTGCCACCAGCCCAGCACGGGCGTCACCCTGTTGTCGCTGCGCAGGACGTACAGCTCGGGCAGCACGCCGACGACGTGGACGCCGCTCGGGTCGAGGCCGGTCTCCTCGGCGGCCTCGCGCAGCGCCGCCCCCACCGGCCCGCCGTCGCCGGGGTCCACGCCGCCGCCGGGGAAGGCGGGCTGCCCGGCGTGGTTACGGCCCCGGGCGCTGCGCTGGATCAACAGGACGTCGGGCCCGTCGGCCGACTCGCCGAACAGCAGCAGGACGGCCGCGGCGCGCCCGCCGTCGGCGGGGGGACGTAAGGGGGCGGGGACGGGGCGGTCGACGGCGGTCACCGCGAGGTCGGTCAACCAGCCAGGGACGGGAGAACTCATGCCTTACCTCCTGCGGGGAGCAACATCGGCGCCATTCGGCTGCTTCCCCGAGGGTCGCCCGGTGTCCGGAATAGGCCGGAATAGGCCGGTTTCCGAAGATCTAGGAGAACGGCCCGGGCCGGACGAGCTTGGCGGCCTGCGCCGCGTCCGTGGGGCCTTCGCCGTACGACGGGCAGAGGTTCGCGAGGGGGCACGCCCCGCAGGCGGGCCGGCGGGCGTGGCAGACGCGGCGGCCGTGCCAGATCAGGTAGTGGGACATCATGGTCCACTGGCTCTTGGGGATCAGCTCCCCCACAGCGTGCTCGATCTTGACGGGGTCGGTCTCGGTCGTCCAGCCGAAGCGGCGGGTGAGCCGCTGGAAGTGGGTGTCCACGGTGATGCCGGGCACGTCGAAGGCGTTGCCGAGGACGACGTTGGCGGTCTTCCTGCCGACGCCGGGCAGCGTGACCAGGTCCTTGAGCTTGCCGGGCACCTCGCCGCCGTGGCGCTCGCAGATGGCCTGCGCCATGCCGATGATGCTGTTGGCCTTGGCCCGGAAGAAGCCGGTGGAGCGGATGATCTCTTCCAGCTCCGCGCGGTCGGCGCCGGCATAGTCAACTACTGTCCGATATTTGGCAAAAAGTATGGGAGTAACCAGATTGACCCTTTTGTCCGTACACTGCGCGGAGAGGATCGTCGCGACCAGCAGCTCTAGCGGGTTGCCGAAGTCGAGCTCACAGTGCGCGTCTGGGTACGTTTCCGCCAGGATTCGGAGCATTCGCCGAGCTCGGCGCACCAGGGCGAGCCGGGACTCCCCAGCGGAGGTCACTTTGCGTGGCACCCCGACAGCCTACGCGGATGGGCTCCCTGAGAGTTCCCTGATGCGGTACGTCACAATGTCTAGCAGCGCTGCGATCCCCAAGCGTGGCGCGCAGTCGTGTGGGCGCGACACCGGAACGAGGAGGGCACCGTGAATACCGACGACGTGCTGCATAAGGCCCCTTTGTTCTCCGCGCTCGACCGCGAGGGGGCGGCCGCGCTGCGTACGGGCATCTCGGAGGTAGAGCTCCACAAGGGCCAGACGCTGTTCAGCGAGGGGGAGACCGGCGACAGGCTGTACGTGGTCCTGGACGGCAAGATCAAGCTCATCCGCACCGCCCCTGACGGGCGCGAGAACCTGCTGAGCGTGCTCGGGCCAGGCGAGATGTTCGGCGAGTTGTCGCTGTTCGATCCCCGTCCCCGCACGGCCAGCGCCATCGCCCTGACGGACGTCCGGCTGGCCGGATTAGGACACGACGACCTGCGCCCCTGGCTCACCGGACGCCCCGAGGTCGCCCTGCACCTGCTGCGGGCCCTCGCCCAGCGGCTGCGGCGCACCAACGACGTCATGGCCGACCTGGTGTTCACCGACGTGCCCGGCCGTGTGGGCAAGGCGCTGCTCGACCTGGCCGAGCGCTTCGGCCAGCGCACCGAAGAGGGGCTGCGGGTCCATCACGACCTCACCCAGGAGGAACTGGCGCAGTACGTCGGCGCCTCGCGCGAGACCGTGAACAAGGCACTCGCCGACTTCGCCCAGCGCGGCTGGCTGCGCATCGAGGCCAAGGCGGTGGTCATCATGGACGCCGACCGCCTCTACGCCCGCTCCCGCTAGCGGCGGCCGTTCGCGGGCTACAGCCCGTCGAGGTACGCGATCTGCGCGCGCACCGACATCTCGGCCGCCGGACGCAGCCCGTCCTCCAGGTCGGCGTAGACGATGTCGACGATCTCGGCCGGCGTCCGCGCGCCCTCCCGCCGTGCCCGTCTGATCTGCTCCAGACGGCCGCGCCGGTGCGCGATGTAGGAGTCCAGCGCCGCGATCGGCTCGGGCAGCACCGGGCCGTGCCCCGGCAGCAGGACCTTGGCGGACATGATCTCGGCGCCGGCCCGCAGGCGGTCCAGGCTGCGCAGGTAGTCGGCCAGGTCGCCATCGGGGGCGATCACCGTCGTGCCCCGGCCGAGGATCGTGTCCCCGGTCAGCATCGCCTCGTCGCCCGGCAGATAGAAGCACAGCGAGTCGAACGAGTGGCCCGGCGTGCCGACGACCCGCAGCTCCACGCCGCCGCCGGACACCACGTCGCCGTCCCCCAGCCCCTCGTCGCCGAGCACGTGCGCGGGGTCGAGCGCCCGCACCGGCGCGCCCGCCATCTCGGCGAACCGCTTGGCCCCGCCGCTGTGGTCGGAATGCCCGTGGCTGAGCAGGATCGCCTCGACGCGACGGCCGTCCAGGTGGTCGGCCACGCGGCGAAGGTGCCCTTCGTCGTCGGGGCCCGGGTCCACGACCAGGACGGTCGGCGCGTCCGGCTCGCCGATCACCCAGGTGTTCGTGCCGTCCAGCGTCATCGGCGAGGCGTTGGGCGCGAGCAGGTTGGTCGCACGCGTGGTACCGGAGCCGTCCGGGCCGTCGAGGGGGATTCGCAGACCGCTCATGACACCCCATCATGACCGTCGGGCATGACCAGCCACATCTCGCCCTCCACTTCGGCGGCGCGGGGCTGGATGGTGACGATCTCGCGGTCGCAGGCGAGGACGGACGGAACATCCGCGAACACCGAAAGCTCGGTGAGTGTGCGGACCGTCGGGAGCAAGAGCCGGATCTCCCCGTCCCGCGCCTGGCGCAGCGCCCCATCGGGGCTCAGCCATGCCACCTCGTCGGCCTCGCCGCCCACGTCGCGCGTGCGCTGGCCGGGCGGCATGGCGGCCACGAAGAACCGCGTGTCGAACCGCTTGTGCTCGACGTCCGGCGTGATCCAGTGCGCCCATGGGCGGAGCAGGTCGGCCCGGAGCACCAGACCGCGCTTGTTCAGGAACTCGGCCAGCGACAGCCGCCGCTCGATCAGGGCCTCGCGGTCGGCCTCCCAGTCGTCCCCGGTGGTGTCGGCGACGACGGTATCCGGGCTCGGCCCGGCGAGCAGCACCCCGGACTCCTCGAACGTCTCGCGCACGGCCGCGCAGACCAGGCCGCGCGCGGTGGCGGCGTCCGCCCCGAACACGCGGCCCCAGGTCTCGGGGGCCGGGCCCGCCCAGGCAACGCTCTGGTCGGCGTCGCGCGGGTCGACCGAGCCGCCCGGGAAGACGTACGCGCCGGCGGCGAAGTCCATGCTCGTCGCGCGCCTGAGCATGTAGACCTCGACGCCGGCGCGCGCGGGTCGCAGGAGCACGACGGTCGCGGCGTCCCGGACCGGCGCGGGGCTGATCTCGCCGGCCAGGACCGCCCGCGCGCGAAGGCCCGTCTCTCTGGTCATCGGGACGCCTTCCATGCCACCTCCACGTGATCCGGCCGGCCGGAGCTCGACCGGACCATGGTGACACGGATCATCCGACCTCGGCGATGAGCTCCACCTCGACGGGGGCGTCCAGCGGCAGGACGGCGACACCGACGGCGCTGCGCGCGTGGCGCCCCGCCTCCCCCAGCACCTCACCGAGCAGCTCGCTGGCACCGTTGATGACGCCCGGCTGGCCGGTGAAATCAGGCGCGCTCGCCACGAACCCGACCACCTTGACCACACGCACGATGTTCGACAGGCCGCCGGCCACCGACGCGACCGCCGCCAGGGCGTTCAGCGCGCAGATGCGGGCCTGCTCCTTGGCCACCTCGGGGTCGACCTCGGCGCCCACCTTGCCGGTGACGCCGAGCTTGCCGTCGACCATGGGGAGCTGGCCGGAGGTGTACACGTGGTTCCCGGTGCGCACGACGGGCACGTACGCGGCCAGCGGCGGGACGACCTGCGGCAGCGTCAGGCCGAGCTCGGCGAGCCGCTCCTCGGGCGTGCTCACTGCTTCTCCCGCTTCATGTAGGCGACGAGCTGCTCGGGGTTCGGGCCGGGAATGACGGTGACGAGCTCCCAGCCGTCCTGTCCCCAGTTGTCGAGGATCTGCTTGGTGGCATGGGTCAGCAGAGGGACCGTGGCGTATTCGAAACGCTTCATGGTGGCACTGTAGACGGACCTGGCGGGGCGGGGTGGCGGGCCCATCCGTCCCAGCCGCCACCTGCGTCTCGGCGCCGCGCTTCGCGTGACGTTCTGCGGACGATCAATGCTCCGGCCGGAGCCCACCCGCGTCGGCGTTTCCGGCCTGCGGAAGGCATCGAACGGGTGTCCATGAGGCGGGGAAGGGCGAATCGCCAAGTGACCGTTGGGTAGCCTTCGGAAGGTGAGTGCTCGCGACATCGACTGGGACGGCGTACGGCTTCACGTCGTGACCGGCAAGGGCGGCACCGGCAAGACCACGGTGGCCGCCGCCCTCGCCCTCGCCCTGGCCGCAGGCGGCCGTAAGGTGCTGCTCGTCGAGGTCGAGGGCCGGCAGGGCATCGCCCAGGTCTTCGACACCGCCCCCCTTCCGTACGAGGAGCGCAAGATCGCCGTGGCGCCCGGCGGCGGGGATGTCTACGCGCTCGTGATCGACCCCGAAGAGGCGATGCTCGAATACGTCGAGATGTTCTACGGCATGCGCCGCGCGGGCAAGGCGCTCAACAAGATCGGCCTGATCGACTTCGCGACCACCATCGCCCCCGGCCTGCGCGACGTTCTCGTCACCGGCAAGACCAGCGAAGCCGTACGTCGTCGCGACAAGACCGGCAAGCGGGTGTACGACGCGGTCGTCATGGACGCGCCGCCCACGGGCAGGATCACCCGGTTCCTCAACGTGACCTCGGAGGTCGCCGGGCTGGCCCGCATCGGCCCGGTCAAGAACCACGCCGACCTGGTACGGGGTGTCGTGGCCTCGCCGGAGACCGCCGTCCACTTCGTCACGCTCCTGGAGGAGATGCCCGTCCAGGAGACGCTGGACGGCATCGAGAGCCTGCGCGCCGCCAACCTGCCGGTCGGCGGCGTCTTCATCAACATGGTGCGGCCCGAGCTGCTGCCC
Source organism: Sphaerisporangium sp. NPDC051017 (assembly GCF_040683095.1). Taxonomy (NCBI): domain Bacteria; kingdom Bacillati; phylum Actinomycetota; class Actinomycetes; order Streptosporangiales; family Streptosporangiaceae; genus Sphaerisporangium; species Sphaerisporangium sp. NPDC051017. Next base: position 71,682 of record NZ_JBFBCI010000035.1, on the reverse strand, counting down.
AAGACGGCGCTCGACGCCGCCATGAAGAACGCCTTCGACCCCGGGGAGCTCGCGCTCGGGCTCAAGGCCGCCGGCCTCGCCGACGGCGCCGCGGACGCGTCGGCGATCGCCGAGTCCCTCGCCGCCGAGATCCGCGAGCACGCCCGGCGCACCTCGCTGGAGCGGCGCGAGCGGCGGTCGCTCGCCAAGGCCAAGGTCCCGCGCTACGAGCTGCCGCTGCTGGCCGACGGCTCCGACCCGGCCGGCCTCCACGAGCTGGCCCAGGCCATCCGCGCGCAGGGGGCGGCGTGAGCGGCCCGGCCACCCGGCCGCCTCTGAGGACCCCGGCGCCCCCGCGTCCGGCCGCCCGGCGGCCGTGCCCGTCGTGTGATCAGCACAGCCCCCACCGGAGGACGTCCCTGACATGACCTCGACCGCGCCCGCTCATTCCGCCGCCAGGGACATCGGCCGCCGGGTGTCGCCCGTGCTCGACATGGACGCCATCCTCGACGACCCCGGCACCCGCATCGTGGTGTGCTGCGGCTCGGGCGGCGTGGGGAAGACCACCACGGCCGCCGCGCTCGGGCTGCGGGCGGCCGAACGGGGACGCCGCGTCGTCGTGCTCACCGTCGACCCGGCCCGCCGTCTCGCGCAGTCCATGGGGCTGACCGAGCTGGACAACACCCCGCGCCTGGTCGCCGGCGTCAAAGGGCCGGGCGAGCTGCACGCGATGATGCTCGACATGAAGCGGACGTTCGACGAGATCATCGAGGCGCACGCCGACCCGGAGCGCGCCCGGCAGATCCTGACGAACCCGTTCTACCAGTCGCTGTCGTCCAGCTTCACCGGGACGCAGGAGTACATGGCCATGGAGAAGCTCGGCCAGCTCCGCCGCTCGGACGAATGGGAACTGATCATCGTCGACACGCCGCCGTCGCGGTCGGCGCTGGACTTCCTGGACGCCCCGGAACGGCTCGGCCGGTTCCTGGACGGGCGGCTGATCCGCATCCTGATGGCCCCGGCCAAGGCCGGAGGGCGCAGCGCGTTCAAGCTGCTCAACGCGGGATTCGGCCTGGTGGCGGGGGTGCTGACGAAGATCCTCGGCGCCCAGTTCCTCAAGGACATCCAGACGTTCGTCGCCGGGCTGGACGCCGTGTTCGGCGGTTTCCGGCAACGCGCCGAGCAGACGTACCAGCTGCTGCAGGCGCCCGGCACGGCGTTCGTGGTCGTCGCCGCCCCGGAACGGGACGCGATGCGCGAAGCGTCGTACTTCGTGGAACGGCTCGCCGACGAGCGCATGCCACTGGCGGGCCTGGTGATCAATCGCGTGCATCGGTCTCCGGCGCCGGCCCTCTCGGCCGCGCGCAGTGCGGCCGCCGCCGAAGATCTCGAAGCGCGTGGCGAACACGAGCTGACCGCCGCCGTGCTGCGGCTGCACGCCGGTCGGATGCAGCTCGCGGCGCGCGAACACCGGGAACGAGAACACTTCACATCGGCCCACCCCACCGTGCCGATCTCCGAGGTACCCGCGATGCCGGAGGACGTCCACGATCTCGCCGGTCTGCGGGAGATCGGCGAACTGCTGTCCTCCTGAGCACAGGAACCCCGGACGGCCTCGACGACCGCGTGGTCGTCGGGCCGGAAGTCGGTGAAGGGACTCGGACCCGGTGACGCCATCGAGGGGCCGGCGATCGGCCCCTCCGTCATGTCGTGGAGCGCTGGGCGACGGTGCCGGGCGCTCCTGAACTCAGCCGGCGATCAGCTCGTTGGATCGCTCGTACTCCTCCTTGGCGACCTCGAGAAGGTCGCGCCAGGAGGTGACTTCCGGTCGCCGCCTGAGCAGCGCGCGGCGCTCTCGCTCGGTCATTCCGCCCCAGACACCGAACTCGATCCGGTTGTCCAGCGCGTCCGCGAGGCACTCCGTACGGACCGGGCATCCTCGGCAGATGAGCTTCGCCCTGTTCTGCGCGGCACCCTGCACGAACAACGCGTCAGGATCCGCACCTCGACAGGCGGCACGGGAGGTCCAATCCGTGATCCACATTTCGACCCCACTCCCCTATAGGTGGTCAGTCGTCACTTGGCGGCCGACGGGCGCGGGCGTCGAGCCTCCTTATTCAGTTGCCGCAGAGGAGAACGTACGCAACCAGACGTTCGGACCGACAGACCCCGGGCGGGTCAATTTCCCACATGGTCATGTCAGGCCATGTGGCCGAGAATGACTAGTCATCCCCTCCGCGGGTAGTGCGCGAGTCAATGCGAAATGGACTTTGGGTACCTATTGAGTCAGTACTTCGGCATACCCTTGGACTCGTGCAAGCGAGAGGCAAAGCCCAGGGGTCGGTGTTCGTCAACCTGCTGCGGCTCATCGGAGCCGCCGTGGCCGCGGGGGTGCTGGCCGCCGCCATCGCACTGCCCGCCGTGGGCGGCGCGGGCATGGGGGTGAAGGGCACGACTGACGCGCTCAACCTCAAGCCCGAAGATCTCAAAGAGCCTCCGCTTCCCGAGAAGACGGAGATCCGCGACTCCAAGGGCAAACTGATCGCGCAGTTCTACTATCAGAACCGCGAATCGGTGCCCCTGGACAAGGTGGCGCCGATCATGCGCACCGCGATCATCTCCATCGAGGACTATCGCTTCTACGAGCACGGCGCGCTCGACCTCGAAGGCTCCGCGCGCGCCCTGATGACGAACTTCAAATCCGGCGGCGTGGCGCAGGGCGGTTCGTCCATCACCCAGCAGTACGTCAAGCAGGTGATCTTCAACAAGGCCGAGACGGACGAGGAGAAGGCGGCCGCCATCGCCCCCACCGTCTCCCGCAAGCTCAACGAGCTGCGGTACGCGATGGCCGTCGAGGAGAAGTACACCAAGGACCAGATCCTCGAGCGCTACCTCAACATCGCCTACTTCGGCGCCAGCTCGTACGGCATCCAGGCGGCGTCCAAGCGGTTCTTCGACAAGCCCGCCGCCGAGCTGAACCTCGAAGAGGCGGCCACGCTCGCCGGCGCCGTCCAGAACCCCAACGCGACCGACCCCAACCTCGGCAGGCAGCACCGCGCCGCCCTGCTCTCCCGGCGCAACGTCGTGCTGGACCGCATGGCCGAGCTCGGGAAGATCACCAAGGAGCAGGCCGCCGAGGCCAAGGCCAAGAAGTTCACCTACAAGGACGTCGCGATCCCCGGCGGCTGCGAGCAGAGCAACTACCCGTACTTCTGCCTGTACGTCCAGCACGAGATCCTCAACGACCGCCAGTTCGGCAAGACCGAGAAGGCGCGCAGGGAGTTCCTCAACCGCGGCGGCCTGGTCATCAAGACCACGCTCGACACCAAGATGCAGAAGGCCGCGGACAAGGCGATCAAGAAGTTCGTCAACGCCTCCGACAAGCCGGTCGCCGCCGAGGCGCTCATCGAGCCCGGCACCGGCGCCATCAAGGCCATGGCCGCGAGCCGCGAGTTCGGCACCAGCAAGAAGAAGAACGAGTCCAACTACAACCTGGTGGCCGACGTCGCGCACGGCGGCGGCTCCGGCTTCCAGGCCGGGTCGACGTTCAAGGCGTTCACGCTGGCCACGGCGCTGAAGGAGGGGATGCACTACGAGGACGGCATCAACTCCGGCAGCAGCTTCCAGGCGAGCGGCTACAGCGACTTCAAGAACTGCAAGGGCGAGAACGTCGGCGACCCCAGCCACGTCGCGCACAACTCCTCCGAGGGCGGCGGCGGGTTCAAGACCCTGCAGACCGGCACCTGGGGCTCGGTCAACACCTTCTTCCTCAGTCTGGAGCAGAAGGTCGGCCTGTGCGACGTCGTCAGGACCGCCAAGGACCTCGGCATCAAGCGCGCCGACGGCGGCAAGCTGCGCGAGGTCGAGACCTTCACCCTCGGCGTGAACGAGATGGACCCGGTGACGGTGGCCGCCGCGTACGCCACGTTCGCCTCCCGGGGCAACTACTGCAAGCCGATGGCGATCACCTCGATCAGCGACCGCTACGGCAAGACGACCCCGTTCAAGCCGACCTGCAAGCAGACACTCGACGAGAAGGTCGCGGACGCCGTCAGCGGCATCCTGTCCGGGGTGTTCACCAAGGGCACGATGAGCGGCGTCGGCGGCATCGGCCGGGACGCGGCGGGCAAGACCGGAACGACGGACGGCTCCATGACCGCCTGGTTCGCCGGATACACCCCGGACCTCGCCGGCGCCGTCAGCCTCGGCGACCCCCGCGGCTCGTACACCCACCCGCTGCGCAACATCCGCATCGGCGGCCATTTCTACGGCGAGGTCTTCGGTGCGACGATCTCCGGGCGCATCTGGAAGGACACGTTCATCAACGCCCTCAAGGACATCGAAGCGACGTCCTTCACACCGCCGGACATGAGCCAGTTCGGCGGGTGCAGCGGAGCCTGCGCGCCCAAGCCGCAGAAGAAGGACCCGATCCGCGACGGCGGCAACAACGGCGACCCGTTCCGGGTGCCGGACGGCAATGGCAACGGCAACGGCAACGGCCGGCCCAACGGCGGCCCCCAGGACGGCGGCGCCACCGGCGTGTTCCCGGTGCCGGCCGTCATCGCCCCGACCACCAGGAACTGAACCGCCCGACCACCAGGATCTGAGCCGCCCGCGGCCGCCGCTCTCCGGACGGCGGCCGCGCGGTCGTCAGTGGACGATCTCTCTCCGCGGTCGGCCATTGCCCCGGGGAAGCGAGGGCCGTCCGCTCCCATGAGGCCGCCCCAGGAAGCGGACGGCCCTCACGTCGGCCTCAGCGCGGCTCTCAGTCCGTACTCACCTCGGCCTCGACCCGTTCGGCCTCGACCCGTTCGGCCTCAGCCCGTTCGATCTCAGCCCGCGAGGCGGGCGCGCACGGCCTGGGCGACCCTGCCGCCCTCGGCCCGTCCGGCGACCTTGGGGTTGAGCACCTTCATCACCTGGCCCATCGCCTTCGGCCCCTCGGCGCCGCTCTCGGCGATGGCCTCCTGGACGAGCCGGTCGAGCTCCTCGTCACTGAGCTGCGCGGGCAGGTACCCCTCCAGGACGGCGTGCTCGTCCCGCTCCGCCTGGGCCTGCTCATCGCGGCCCGCGCCGGCGAAGGCCTCGGACGCCTCGCGCCGCTTCTTGGCCTCCTTGGTCAGCACCTTGACGACCTCGTCGTCCGAGAGCTCGCGCGCCTCCGCGCCGGCGACCTCCTCGGTGCTGACGGCCGCCAGGGCCATGCGCAGCGTCCGCGTCCGCACCTCGTCCCGCGCCTTCATCGACGTCGTGAGGTCGGCCTTCAGCTTGTCCTTCAAAGCACTCATGGTCACCATCTTGCCGTGTCCACGCGGCACTCTCGCCCGCATTTCCCCGCACCACGCCGCCATGTCCCCGAGGTCCCGCGCCTGCGGCGCATCGGGGTGCCGAAGACGGTGGTGAGGGTCCGCTCGTCCACGGCCGAGCGGTCGCCGTAGTCCGCCGGGAGGTCCACGCGCGGACGTATGCCCGGCGGGGGAAGCCGGAGCTCCTGCTGGGCCTTCGCTTCGGGGGCGGGAGGCGACGAGACGTCCCCTCGGGCATGATGAAGGGGTGAGGAAAGCTGCCGCGATACCCCTGTCCCTGCTCGGTCTCGGCGCCGCCGGGCTCGGCTACGCGTCGATCATCGAGCGCAACTGGTTCCGGCTGCGCCGCTTCGACGTACCGGTGCTGGAGCCGGGGCAGCGGCCGGTCCGCGTCCTGCAGATCTCCGATCTGCATCTCACCCCGGGGCGCACCCGCCTGATCAACTGGGTCCGCTCCCTGGACGCGCTCGAACCCGACCTCGTGGTGAACACCGGCGACACCCTCGCCCACCCCGACGCGATCCCCGCCTACATGCGCGCGGTCGAGCCGCTCCTGTCCCGCCCGGGCCTGTTCGTCTACGGGTCCAACGACCTGTACTCGCCCCGCCTCAAGAACCCCGCCCGCTACCTGTGGCGCTCGTCCAAGAGCGACAAGCGCCGCCACATCCCCGACCTGCCGTGGACGGAGCTGGGCGCCGCCATGACGGCCGCGGGCTGGCTGGACATGAACAACACCACCGCCCGGGTCAAGGCGGGCGACCTCGACGTCTTCGTGGGCGGCATCCACGACTCGCACATCAACCGCGACCGCTACGACGAGATCGCCGGCCCGGCCCCCGCCGACTCCGATCTTCGCCTGGGCGTCATGCACTCCCCCGAGCCGAGCAACATGTCGCGTTTCGCCGCCGACGGCTACCAGCTCCTGCTCGCCGGGCACACCCACGGCGGCCAGCTCTGCATCCCCTTCTACGGGGCTCTGGTGACCAACTGCGGCATCGACCGCGCCCGCGTGAAGGGTTTGCACCGGCACGAGTCCGCGTGGCTCCACGTCTCCGCCGGCCTCGGCACCTCGCCCTTCGCCCCCGCCCGCTTCTCCTGCCCTCCGGAGGCCACCCTGCTCACCCTGGTCCCCCGGCGCCCCACCCGCCGCTGACCCCGGAACCCACCCCGATCCGCGCTCTCGGGGGGACGCGAGCACCCCCAAAGTCCGCTAGACTCATGCGAGCACGAGCAAAGCACGACGCAAGTGCACCGGGGTGTAGCGCAGCTTGGCAGCGCGCTTCGTTCGGGACGAAGAGGCCGTGGGTTCAAATCCCGCCACCCCGACCATGTAGTTGCAGGTCAAGGGCCTGATCGCTGGAGACAGTGATCAGGCCCTTGGTCGTTCGTTAGCGTGGCGTTAGTGGTTTGAACCCCTGTGCCTGATCCGGCTTCGCGGGGAGAGCCCGCGAAGCCGGATCGGATGGTTCAGCGGGCCGTGGGTACCCAGCCGGGAAGGCCGGGCACAAGGCCGGGCACAAGGACAGGAAGGCCGGGCACAGGGCCGGGGAGGGAGCGGGCACTCAGGGTGCTCAGATCCGCAGGTGGCATGGCCGGGCACCGCGCGCCCTTACCTGGCACGGTGAGGGAGACCAGGTAGTTGTCGAACGCGGCGGTCGGGCACTCGCCACGGCCGTAGATCCCGTGCCCCCACCCCTCGTAGGTGAGCAGCCTGGCCTCGCGCCCGATCTGCCGCGCCGCGTTGACCGCCCACGGGTAGGCCGTGGCGGGGTCGTGCACCGCGTTGCCGAGGAGCAGCGTGGGCGTGCCGGAGACGTTCAGGCGGCGCTGGGGGTTGGGGATCGGACCAGGCGTACCCAGGCAGGGGATCGCCAGTTGATGGGCCGCCGAGCTGACCAGCATGTCCGGCGCGATCGCCGCCGACCTGCGCAGCAGGCGTGCATATTCGCGGTAGTCGCGGATGGGCAGCAGGAAGTCCTGGCAGAAGACCTGGCTGGTGTCGTTGACTTCTTCCTGAGCCGGCGCGGGCGGGATGATCGGCTGCGCCGTCTGACCGCTCTCCAGCGCGACGAGGAACTCGGCCAGCTCCTTGTACGCCGGGCCGTAGAACGCGATGAACGCCTGCTTGATCAGCCCCGACTTGGTCAGGGTGATCTCCGGCTGGCCGGACAGGTGCAGCTCGCCCCGATCCGCGCGGACGAGCAGCTTCTTCCAGAGCGCCCGGGTATCCCTGCCGTGCAGCGCGCACGAGGCCGTCCTGTCGCACCAGGCGACGAACTCGTCGAAGGAGTCCTGGGCGGCCCAGGCCTCGGTGTCCAGGAACGCCGTCGTACCGAGGCTGTGGTCCACGTTGCTGTCGAGTGCCAGGGCGCGGACCCGGCTCGGGTAGCGCTCGGCGTACTGCTGGCCGATGAGCGTGCCGTACGAGACGCCGTAGTAGCTGAGCTTGTCGTCGCCCAGCGCGGCCCGCAGGGCGTCGAGGTCGCGGACCACGTTGCCGGTGTGCACCTGGTCGAACAGCGGGCCCGTGCGGCTCCTGCAGTCCTGCCGGTAGCGCTCGTTGAAGGCCAGCAGCGCCTCGAAGTCGGCCTGGCTCTTCAGCGAGAGCGGATCGGGCGCCTGGCCGGCCAGTTCGCCCGAGCACAGGATCGGGTGGCTGCGCGCCACGCCGCGCGGGTCGAACCCGACCACGTCGAAGCGGCTCGTGATCTCCGGGGTGAAGCTGAGCCAGCCGTTCACCACGACGTCCACGCCGGACCCGCCGGGCCCGCCGGGATTGATCACCAGCGAGCCGATCCTGGCCGCGGGATCGGCGGCTTTGCGCCGTGCGAGCGCCAGCTCGAACGTCTGCCCGCCGGGCTTGTTCCAGTCGACGGGGACGGTCAGCGTGCCGCACTCGACGGTGGCGTCCTCCTGGCATGGGGCCCACGAGATGGTGCTGTGTGCCGCGGCACTGGCCGGGACGATGGGGAGCAGGGAGAGGACGAGCGAGAGTAAAAGGGCGAACGTCAGGACAGGTCTTCGCATAACAGGTCCAATCATCGGGGAATCCCGATCTTGGATCACGTTTCCGGACAAGACCATCCGGCTCGAGCATGGGATCGAGTCATACTTCGCCCTCAAGATCGAAGAGCCGTCATACCCAGGTGGCACCCCGGCCAGGGAACCGGGCCGCCGGACATGGTGCCGACGTATCGGCCGGGCCGATCATGCGCGCGCCTCTGCGGCCTACCTGCCGGCGAGGAGTACACCCGGTCTGACGCGGCCACGATCGATCACATGGCCGACCTGATCGCGGGCTCCCTGGGCAAGCGTGGCCGACGCCTGTGGCCCGGCCAGGTCGGCCATCGGCACGGGCAGGAGGATCACCTGGCCTTCCCGCGGGCGCGAGGACTGCTGCGCGAGCGGAAGGCCGCCGTCTGGGGGCGCGCGGGCGAGGTGGCGTCTGTCAGGGAAGGCCAGGACCTGGCGTTTCTTTGCCGGGATGCGAGATTCAAGGTGAGGTTTCTCCGTATTCTGGGGCGGAAGGTGCATGGAGCTCACTGTGCGGAAGTCTTTGGAGTGAGCCGGATGGCAGGTGGCTGGGACGAAAGGGGAGGGCCCGGCGAGAAGCTCGTGGAGCGGTTCCTGGACGGGAAGCCCACGGGGAATGACGTACGCGCCGCGATCCTGCATTCGTGGCGGCGGTGCCAGGAGGCGGGACTCACGCCCGGTAGCGTGCAACCGCGCCTGCTCGGTGATCTTGATTTCGACTGCGGAGTGGTGCGCGCGGCCCGGCCGGTGTTCGAGCGGCTGCGTACCGTCGTCTCGGGGACCCCGGTGAGCATGTTCCTGGGCGATGCGAGTGGGGCCATGTTCCTGCGCAACGAGGGTGAACCGGCGCTGTGCCGGACTTTGGACGCGGTCGGCGCCGCGCCCGGGTTCCGTTACGCCGAGGCGGACATGGGCACCAACGCCTTCGGTTCGGCGCTGGTGGAACGGCGGATCTGCCAGGTCACCGGCAATGAGCATTTCGCGGAGGAACTGCGCGGCCTCACCTGCGCGGCCGCGCCGATACGCCACCCGCTCAGCGGGCGGGTGGACGGGGTGATCAGCGTCGTCGGCCCGAACGACACGGCCAACGCGGAGATGATGGTCCTGGCCCGGCGATCCGCCGCCGCCGTCGAGCGGCGATTGTTCGAGATGGCGGCCGAACACGAGCGGGCCTTGATGGAGGAGTTCCTCCGGGCGCCGGATGGAGGCGCCGCGACGGGTCCCGTGCCCCTGGACCTGTGCCGCCGTGATCGGCTCGCACTGGAGGACGCCGCGGTGCGGCTGGTGGCGCAGGGCCGGGCGGCGGTGGTGAGGATGGCCCTCACGGACGGCCGCACCGCCACGCTCGTGGCCCAGCCGATCATCGGCTCCACCGCCATCGCGGTGAAGGCATGGCTTGTCGATCCCTGCCGATGCGCAGGCAACGGCGGCCCGCTGCGCTTGTGAGTGTTCCATTCGTGTCATCGCGAGGGGGCGGCAGTCGGCGGCAATCGCCCTGAGCGGGATGTCGGTCGGAAATGCCGCGAAGTGCGCCGCCCGCAGCGGCCGGGTGGGGATGGACCACACATCCCTGGGGTTCCTGCCGTTGGGGTGCGCGGCGGCATGCCGCGCACCCGTAGGTCGCACTGCCGCGCCATGCCGCGGGCCGGCCGAATCCTCCCCGTACCTACCCCTCGGAGGCCAAGCCGTCGTGATGCTGTTCGGCTTGTCGCCCCCGGCTTGTGCCCGTCTGGTGATGGGACGGTCGCCGGTGTAGGGCCGGCGGACTGCATCGACCGCACCGATTCACCCTGATTGCCGACCACAGCGCTCAGCGGCAGAAGGGTGCGTGGTCAACGAGCGTGCCTTGCGGCTCGGGATCGGAAGTGGCAGCATGCGCCGATGCATCCATTGAGGCTGATCGAGTCGACCCCGGGAAAGTACTCGCTGTTGCTGGACGCGGGAACCACGCAGGTGGACAACGTGATCGAGGAGCTCGGTCACGAGCCGAACGGATATTTCTGGGAAGGTGTCGCGCAGGTGCTCGTCAGCACCGAGGCACCTGCCCTGGAAGGCCGGTTCTCGTACGATCCCGAAGGCGGCATGTTCTGCGCGTACGGAACGGACCGCGGCGCGCTGGAGGAACTGGGCACCCGGATGGCGGCCATCGCGACAGACGCCGACCGCATGCGGCGGCTCATTGCGGACGCCGAGGCGGACGGTTTCGAGTTCGACGACTGACTCGCCTGCTGCTGAGCGACAGCAGGCCCACCGGTCGGTCCAGGCGCGCAGGCCGGCGAGGCGGAAGACCTCGATTTCAAGCGAGAGCTGTATGGCAACAGCGATGTGCGACCTTCCCACACATGGTAGGTCGAGCGGTCAGCGGCATGTGAGGACGTTGTGTCCGCTCATGATGTGCTTTCCCTTGCTCGTGGTTTCTCGATGGCCGGCGAGCGCGCCCGCGATCCGCCGCTCACCGGCGTGACTCGCGTGGCGCGTATTCGAAGGTGGGCCCGGCCGTGGTGCCGTCCTCGTCGGGCATTCGCATCAGGGCTTGGGCTTGGGCCTTGAGCACGAACATGGTGCGGGTGGCGTCCGCGAGCAGCTTGGGGCTGCCGTTGAACGCCTGCTCCAGCAGTTGCAGCAGGTCGCGGTAGGTGTGGTCGAACTCTTCTTGCGCCGTGCGGATCGTGCTGCCCGGTGCGTGGTCGGCCAGTCGCGGGTTGTGTCGCATCGGCCGCACGGCGGCCCAGTCCACGGAGATCGCCTCGCCGGTGGGCCCGGACTGCGGGGTGTCGCCGCGCCGGTACCGCCGCCCGGCCTTGAGCTCCTGGAATCGGTAATAGTGCGCGACCTCGTCCCGATCGGGGTGGAAAACGTCCTGGTCGCCGTCCCAGACCTCGCCGCGGGAGGTGCCTTCGCCCTGCTCGACGATCTCCTCGAGCGCCGCCAGCGCGGAGTCCAGGTCGTGGACGGCGATCAGTCGCCCGGCCGTGTGCCGGAAGTGGCCGGCGCTCACCTGGCGGGCCGGATCGCCGCTGAAGACCGCCCGCTCGCCGAGCCGGTCGCACAGCAGGCGCAGTCCTTCTTCGATCGCGGCGTAGAACTGCCCGATCGTCTCGTAGTCGTCGCCCTCCGCCGGACCGCCGGGCGGCGACGGCCGTTCGATCCGCAGGAACATCTCGAGCGCTTCCGCACCGAAAGGAAGCAGCGACAGTTCGAGGGAGCGGTCGCCGTGCGGCAAAGGCCGGGGATAGGGCGGGAGCATCCGCGGCGTGTCCAGGCGGGGGCTGCCGCCGACGGCGTTGAGCAGGTTCGCGGCCAGCGCGAGGTGCAGCATCTCCTCGGCGAAGACGCTGCCCACCACTTCGACTGCCTCCGGGTTCCGCTCCGGGTCCAGCGAGTACAGCGCGCACAGGTACGGCGGCAACGTCGCGTGTTCCAGCTCGATGCCCACTGAAGGTGCTCACGAAGGCTGTCGAGCGTGTCGATCCGTGCCGATGCGGGGGCAGCGGCGGCCCGCTGCGGTTGTGCGTGTTTCATTTGGGTCATACCTCGGTTGTCGGAAGGGGCGGATTGCGCCGCCACCAGATGAGCGCCACGGGTGCTTCGGGCGTTTCACGCGCCGTGATCGCCGGACCGGGAGTCGTTCTCCAGCACCTCGACCGCTTCGAGCAGACCCCGCAGGCCGATTTCCTGCCGCTCGACGTCTGTCGGATCGAACAGCCAGCCGGTGACCGGCAGGGCGGCGGCGTCCTCCGGGTGGCTCGCCTCGGCCAGGGTCAGTTCCGCCTCGACCTCGATCTCGACCTCATACAGGAACTCGCTCTCACCGCTCGGGGCGCTCATGATTCCTCCATACGTGGCTTGAGTGGATGTCCGGCAGGCCCGCCGTGTGCATCAGCCGCACAGTGATCTGGCCGCCGGCGAACAGGGTGGAACCACCTTTCGTTGATCTACTTTCCGGCGGAGGTCCGGTCGAGCCAGTCGCGGTATCGGATCTGGCCGAGGGTGGCGCCGTCACCGGGCACCAGCGTCCGCTCGCCCGGCACGCTGCCGAAGTAGCGTGCCTGCGGGTCGGTGACCACCTCGCGCGGGTCTCCCCAGGCGGCCAGGGCGTCGCGGAAGAACTCGTCCATCCGGAACTGCTCGGGCCCGCCGATCTCGATCCGGCCGTTCAGTGGCGAGGCCACCGCGACCCGGCCGACCGCTTGGGCGACGTCGTCGCCCGCCATGGGCTGGAAGCGCACGGGTGCGATCCGCACCGTGTCTCCGTCGGTGGCCTCGTCGGCGATGCCGCGGACGAACTCGAAGAACTGCGTCGCGTGGACGAGCGAGAACGGGATCGGCGACTTCTCGATCAGCGTCTCCTGAGCGATCTTCGCCGCGAAGTACCGTTCTCCGGCATCCGCTCGGTGCCCACGACCGACACCGCGACGTGGTGGCCGACGCCCGCCGCAGCCTCCGCCGCCAGCAGGTTGCGGGTGGAGATCTCGAAGAAGTTCAGTACCGCGGCCCGTTCGAACGACGGGGAGTTCGAGACGTCGACCACCACCTGCGCGCCCGCGAGCGCCTCGGCCAGTCCTTCGCCGGTGAGGGTGTTCACTCCATTGCTCGGCGCCGCGGCGACCGCCTCGTGACCGTGCTCCCCCAGCTTTGCCACGAGCTTCGACCCGATGAGGCCGGTCCCACCGATGACCACGATCTTCACGACGATTCCCCTTCCTGTCCGCCGGGGCATCCGTTGCCGACCGGTCGCCAGCTAAGACAGGACAGCCCTCCAGACTTGTGACAGCTGCCGGAAATTTTCTGACCACCGATGAAGCCATCGACAACGATCAAGATCTCTGCTCTGAACGCTGCCCACTGACCTGCCGCGAGGATGCATCGGCAGTAGATCGCGGCGCCCGCGTTGTCGCAGATCGGAATGCCGCCCTGTATTTCACCAGGAGCAGCCGCGGGAGCGACAGGAGCGAGACCTTGCCACCAGCCGGTACGAGACTTCGGATCCGAGTGCGGATGAGTGCTCGCCCCATCGACGAGCCGCACCGCGTCTCGAGCCCGCTCGAGCTCCTGTTCGACCTCACCTTCGTGGTCGCGGTCGCGGCCGTCACCGCCCAGCTCGCGCACGCCATCGCCGACGGCCACGGACTCACCGGACTGGTCCCGTTCCTCCAGGTGTTCTTAGCGATCTGGTGGGCGTGGATGAACTTCACGTGGTTCGCCTCTTCCTACGACACCGACGACGTCGCATACCGGCTGCTGACGATGGTGCAGATGGCCGGCGTGCTGGTCCTCGCCGCGGGTGTGCCCGCCGCGGCCGGTCACTCCGATTTCGGTGTCGTCATCCTGGGTTACCTCATCATGCGGATGGCGCTCGTCGCCCAATGGCTGCGGGCCGGTCTCGAAGACCCGGCGAGCCGCCGCACCGCACTGCGCTACGCCGCCGGCATCACCGTCGTGCAGGTGGGGTGGATACTTCGCTACCTCCTCGCGGAGGCGGGCACCCTGCCCTCGTTCTCCGTGCTGCCGCTCTTCGGCTGCCTGGCCGCTTTGGAACTCGCGGTGCCATGGTGGGCGGAACGGGTCAGGGCCACCAACTGGCACCCGCACCACATCGCCGAGCGCTACGGCCTGTTCACGATCATTCTGCTCGGCGAGAGTGTCCTGGCCGCGAGCAGAGGAGTCGCAGGAGCGCTCGAATCGGGGGAGGTCAGCGGTCCCTTCGTCGTCATCGCTTTGTTCAGCCTCGTCCTGCTGTTCGCTCTTTGGTGGCTCTACTTCCTCGTCGAGGCCGGGGAAGGTCTCCGTGACCGCCGTCATCGGTCGTTCCTCTGGGGATACGGTCACTATGGCATCTTCGCGGCCCTTGCGGCCCTCGGCGCCGGGCTCGAGGTGGCGGTGGAGCAGAGCGGGCACGCGGTGGAGGCATCACCAGTGGCACTCGGGTACGCGATCGCCATCCCGGTCGGCGTATTTCTCACCCTGCTCTGGGCGGTACAGGCGTTCGTCGTCAAAGAGCCCGCCCTCCATCCCGCTGCCGTTCTGGGCTGCGTCGCCATCGTCTTGTCACTGCCACTCGCGACGGCCTGGGCCGGCGTCGCCGCCATGGTCGCGGCGATCTCGACGGTCTGCGTGCTGCTGGTCGCCGTCACGATGGCGACCGTCGCCGGGCGGCGTCCGTACGGGAAATCGTGGCCGCGATCCTCAAGCCCCAGCGAGCCGTGAAACGGCCCCCTTACGCGATCCCGGACAGGCGCGGCCGCACACCGGCGAAGACCGCCGCAGCCCGCTCAAGGTCCGGAGCGGGCCGCCCCCGGCAGCCGCGGCCCACGCGCGTCGTCGCTACAGCTCCGCGCCGAGATACCGCACGACGGCCGCGACCCGGCGGTGCGTGTCCTGGGTGTTCTCCAGGCCCAGCTTATGGAGTGCTCGGCGGAAATCCCTATCGCGGCCAGACCGTGCAGGACGTCATCGACGACGCGACGCGGTCCACGGCCGAAGGCAAGGGTGACGTGGTCTACTCCAACCTGGGCTTCGCGATCCTCGGGCAGGCGCTCGCGGCTCACGCCGGTACGAGCTACCGCGACCTGCTGCAGCGTCGGATCCTGGCCCCCCTGGGTATGCGGGACACCGTCCTGGTCACCCGGCCGGCCGACGTGCCGGACGGCTCCGCCCGCGGCTACATCACCTCGGGGCACGAGGCGGAGCCCTGGTCCAGTGAAGGCTACGCGCCGACCGGCGCGGGTGGCTGGACCACCGGCGCGGACCTCGCCCGTTTCCTCGCCGCCACGATCAAGGGGACCGCGCCGGGGGCGGACGCCGCACGGCCCCGCTGGGCCATGCCCGACGGCGGCAGAATCGGTTATGCGTGGCGGACCACGGACGGCGTCACCTGGCATGACGGAAGCACGGGAGGGTTCTCCAGCTTCGTCGGGTTCGACCCGGAACACCAACGCGGTGCCGTCGTGCTGGGGAACACCTCCGCGTCCGTGGTGTACACCGGCATGCGGCTGCTGGGCGAGGACGGGCCGACTCCGGCACAGATGCTCACCGCCGAGCTTCCGGCAGCGGTGCTGACCGTTCTGTGCCTGATCGGGGCGGCCCGGACCCTCGAAGTCGCCACGCGTCGGCGGGGGCGCCGGCTGCTCCCCGAGCCCGACCGCCTCAAGGTCGCCTCGATGAGCTGGCGCGCGGTCGTCCTACTGAGCATCGCCTGGACCTTTGGTTCCTGGAAACTCCTCTGGCCCCCGTTGTGGGCGCTCGCCGCCGCCCTGTTCGCCGGCGCGGTCGTCCTCGGCGCGCTGCGCCGGCCGCACCTACCCACGGCCCGTGGTCCACGTCCGCGGCTGCGCTGGGCCGTCACCGGTGCCTCCGTGTTCCTGTGGACGGCGGTGGGGGCCGTCGTCGCCACCGGGTGGATCGCCCGCTGACCGCCGGTCGGCCGTGCGCTGCGGCGCGTGCCAGGTGATGCCGCCCGAGGGCGACCGCGTCGCGTGGGTGAGTGCGGCATGAAGTGCACCACGTGACGCTTTCGTCGCTTTTGCACCGCCACTCCCTTCCTGTACAGTTCGCGAATATGAAAACCATTTCCATCGGGGTGGCCGGATGCCTGCTCGTGGCTCTTGCCGCCTGCGCGGGCCCCGGTGGCGCGTCCTCCAGCGGTACCACCGGCGCTTCCCCGCGCGCCGCTATAGAGCTGACCAGCTGCGGCCTGCCTCTTCGCGTCACCTCACCGCCGCGGCGGGCGGTCTCCATGGAGCAGAACGCGACGGAGATCATGCTGACGCTGGGCCTCGCGGACCGGATGGCCGGCACGGCCTATCGGACGGACCCGGTGCTCGACGAGCTCAAGAGCGACTACGACAAGGTCCCCGTCCTGGCCGGCCAGTATCCCGGCCGCGAGGCCCTGTTGGCCGCCGCTCCCGACTTCGTCTACTCGATGCGCGCCTCCGCCTACGCCCCCGACGCCGGCGGCACGCGTCAGGACCTGGCCAAGCTCGGCGTGCCGGCCTACCTGTCCTCTAACGACTGTGAGGACCACGCGCTGATCCCGGCCTCGGTGTCGTTCGACGCCATCTTCGCCGAGGTCGGTGACATCGCGAAGATCTTCGGTGTCGAGGACCGGGGCCGCACCGTGGTGGCCGACCTGCGCCGACGACTGGACACGGCCAAGACCGCGGCTCGCATCGGGACGAACGTGAAACTGATGTGGTACTACTCCGGCACCAAGACCCCCGCCATCGCCGGTCGCGGAGGGCTCCCCGACACCATCAGCACGTTCCTCGGCGCCGGCAACGCGTTCTCCGACATCACCCGGCAATGGGCGGAAGGCGACTGGGAGACGATCGCCCGGCGCGACCCCGACGTGATCGTGCTCGCCGACCTCACCCGTGGCGGCGAGGGCGACAGTGCCGAGGCCAAAAAGGCCTTCCTGCGTTCTGATCCCGTCGCCTCCAAGCTCACCGCCGTCAAGAACGACCGCTTCATCGTCGTGCCCGGCTCGGCCATGGATCCCTCGATCAGAAGCGTCAGCGCCGTGGAGCAGGTCAGCAAGGGTCTACAGGACCTCTATCGCTGATCCTCGGCGGAGCCGCCCGCCCGAGCCGTACACACCCGAGCCGTAACACCCGGGCCCTACACACCCGAGCCGTACACACCCGAGCCCTACACATCCGGGCCGTACACATCCGGGCCGACGCCCCGCGGAAACCTCCCGTCCGGCATCTCTCACCCTCGCCGTCCCCAGGAGACCCCGATGACCGTTTCCCTCACCCCGCCGACCTTCGAGGACCTGCTCTCCCAATGGGAGCTGCAGCAGGCCGCCTACGTGGCCCACCGGGAGAGCCGCTTCCAGGTCATGCTGGACGTGCTCGACCTTCTCTGCCAGGCCGATCCCACCGTGCTCGACCTGGCCTGCGGGCCCGGGTCGATCGCCGACCGGGTGCTGCACCGCTTCCCGGGCGCGCGAGCGGTGGCCACCGACTACGATCCGGTCCTGGCGCGGATCGCCCGGTCCGTGCTCGCACCGCACGACGACCGCGCCACCGTGGTCGAAGCCGACCTGGCGAGCGCCGACTGGTCATCAGCCCTGTCGGCGTGGACCTTCGACGCCGTGCTCAGCTCCACGGCGCTGCACTGGCTGTCGCCCGGGCAACTGCTGGCCGTCTACACCGAGCTGGCGCGGCTGCTACCGCCAGGTGCCGTGCTGCTCAACGCCGACCACCTGCGCTTCGACGCGGACCGGCCGGTCCTGCGGCGGCTGTCGGCCGAGCACGACACCGCCGTCCAGCGGGAGGCGTTCGGCGGCGGCACCGCCACCTGGGAACAGTGGTGGGAGCTGGCCGCCCGCCACCCCGAGCTCTCCCCCCTGCTGCCCGAGCGCGAGCGGCGCTTCGCCGACCGCCCGCCGCAGCCACTCGCACCGCTGGAGTTCCACCTCGCGGCCCTGCGGACCGCCGGGTTCACAGAGGTGGGCACCGTCTGGCAGTACCTGGATGACTACGTCGTCTTCGGCCGGCGATGACCTCTCACGCACCCCCGCGAACCGCAGGACCCGGCCCGGCTGCGCCAGGCACCGCCGGGCGCGGCAGGCGGTCGGGCGCGGTGTGGCTGGGCGGCGCCGGTCTGGTGGCCCTCCCGCTGTCGGTGGCGTTCGCCGTGACCGTCGGCGCGGCGGGCCTGTCGACCGGTGAGGTGTTCCGGAGTGTCGCGGCACACCTGAGCCTGCCGGTGACGTCGCTCCCCCCGCTGCAGGACGCGATCGTCTGGGAGTTGCGCCTGCCGCGCGTGTTGCTCGCGGCGCTGGTCGGCGGCGGCCTCGCCGTGTGCGGGGCGGTTCTCCAGGCGTTGACGCGCAACCCGCTGGCCGACCCCTACCTGCTCGGTATCTCCTCCGGCGCCTCTACCGGGGCCGTGGCGGTCCTGATCCTCGGCCTCGGATCCGCCGTCCCCCTGACGACGGGGGCCTTCGCCGGCAGCGTCGTGGCCTTCTGCTGCGTTCTCGCGTTGGCCGGCGCGGGGATGACGAGTTCCATCCGCGTCGTCCTGGCCGGGGTCGCGGTGTCGCAACTGTTCAGCGCGGTGACCAGCCTGATCGTCATCTGGGCCGGCGACGCGCACAGCACGCGGAGCGTGACGTTCTGGCTGCTGGGCTCGCTCGCCTCGGCGAGCTGGAGCGGCGCCGCCCTGTGCGCGGCGGCCGCCGGGATCGCCCTGGCCCTCTGCTGGGCCGCCGCCCCCGCCCTGGACGCCTTCGCCTTCGGGCGCGAAGCCGCCGCCTCCCTGGGCGTCTCCCCGGTCAGGACGCAGCTCACGCTGCTGGTCACCGCCGCGCTGTGCACATCGGCTCTGGTGGCCGCGAGCGGAGCCATCGGGTTCGTGGGTTTGATCGTGCCGCACGCCGTGCGCTTCGTGGTCGGCTCCCGCCACCGCGTGCTGCTTCCGGCCTGCGCCCTGTACGGGGCGATCTTCCTGCTGTGGGCCGACACCGCCGCGCGGGCGCTGTTCGCCCCTCGGGAGATACCGGTCGGCGTGCTCACCGCGCTGATCGGCGTGCCCGCCTTCGCGGCCGTCATGCGCCGAAGGAGCACCGCGAGATGAGCCTGGACGCCCACGACCTCACCTGGAGCGCCAACGGCACGCCCATCATCGACGGAATCACGCTCTCGATACCGCAGGGCCGTCTCACCGGGCTGCTGGGACCCAACGGAAGCGGGAAGTCGACCCTGCTGCGCCTGCTGGCCGGGCTGCTCCACCCGCGCGCGGGAACGGTGCTGTTGGACGGGCGCCGGCTCGGTGCGCTACCGCGGCGCGAGGTCGCCCGCCGCCTGGCCGTGGTCGCGCAGGAGACCTCCACCGACGTCGACATGACCGTCACCGACGTCGTGATGCTGGGCCGCATCCCGCACAGGACGGGGCTCGCCCGCGTGAGCCACGACGGTCCGCACGACGTGCTGGAGGCCGAGAAGGCCCTGGCCCGGTGCGGTCTGGCCGGATGGGGGGAGCGCCGATGGTCGACGCTGTCCGGCGGGGAGCGTCAACGTGTCAACATCGCCCGCGCCCTGGCCCAGCGGCCCACCGAACTGCTCCTGGACGAGCCCACCAACCACCTCGACATCCACCACCAGCTCGACCTGCTGCGGATGCTGGCCGATGCCCCTACCACCGTCGTCGCCTCGCTGCACGATCTCAACCTCGCGGCGCAGTATTGCGACCATCTGCTCTTGATGGAGTCCGGACGCCTGGTCGCTTCCGGCCCTCCGGCCGAGGTGCTGACCGAACAGTGGATGGAACGCGTCTACCGTGTCCGCGCGACGGTGAGCCTGTCGCCCGATGGCCGCCCCCACCTGCGCTACACCTCGCTGGCCGCCCGCGACGAGGATCGCGGGCGGCCTTCGGTGTGAGGGGGTGGGCGTCAGCTCGTCAGGAGGCCGATGCCCAGGGTCAGGACGCCCGCGGCCAGGCACAGGGCGCCGATCCATAAAAGGACGAACAGGCGGTTGGGCTTGGTGACGTCGCGGCCCAGGGAGGACAGGAAGAAGCCGGCGGGCATGAGGATGGCGGCGACGGGGACGCCGAGGCGTGCGATCCAGACGGCGACGCCGCCGAGGTCGGTGGCGTCGACGAAGAGCAGGCCTACCAGGCTGAGGATGACCAGCACCCCGGCGTGGGCGTGGCCGGCTCGGGCGAAGGCCTGCTGGAAGGGGGTCATGGGCACCTCACCGCGGACGATCCTGGTGAGGAACCAGCCTCCGAATTCTATGGTCACGATCGTCAGCAGGATGGCACCGGCGATGTACTGGGTCTCCTGGCTGAGCTGCAGGGGGGTCATGGCTCTCCTGTGGGGGACATGATCGCGGGAAGTCGGCGAACGGGCGGGCCGGGACGGGGGTCACGCTCGCCGGACCCAACCGGCGAGCCGGAGCAGTCATACCCCGCCGAGGCGGGAATGGATCAATGTCGTGCCCGCCGGACGGAACCGGTGGGCCGGGACCAGTCTCGCGCCCGGCGGGGGTGGAGGCACGTCAGCGGCCGGTGTTCAGCGCGGACTCTGGCAGACCGAGCATGCGGGCGAGGTCGGCGAGCTCCGCCTCGAAGAGCGCGCCCCCGTGGTCGCCCATGGCGCGGGTCAGGCCCAGCGACTCGACGCACACCATGCCGAACAGCCTCAGCCAGCAGCGGGTGAAGGTGACCGCGGCCTCGGTGGACGGCAGGGGGACCTGCAGGCGTTCGAGAAGACGGTCGGCCAGCGCCTCGGTGTCGGAGGAGATGCCCGGGACGGACGCGGACAGCTCGTAGTCGTGCCAGACGTCGACGAAGACGTCCCCGAAGAGGCCGCCCACCTGGCGCCGCGCCTCCCCCACCGACGCGTCCTCCTCCTCGGGGGAGGAGACGACGAGGGCGAGCTGGAACTCCTGGGCGTGCTCGACGGCCCAGTGGCGCAGCGCGCGGCTGGCGACGATGAGCCGGCCCGCCGTGTCGGCCTTGTCGAGCTGGGAGATCGCGGAGTTGATGTACTCGGTCAGCTCTTCGAGGGTGTCGATGATGACCGCGTCCATGAGCTTGCGATGGCTGTCGAAGTAGCGGTAGATGCCCGGTGGCGTCATGCCCATCTCACGCGCCACCGCGCGGATCGTCAGGGCGTCGGGCCCCTGACTTGTCAGGATCTCGCGGCTCACGGAGATCAGTTCCCGCAGCGTAGCGTCGCGGACCCTCTGACGGCGTGGCGAACTAGTCATCGCGACCCCTCCACGGCTCGGTTGTTCGCGCGGATCCATCGGGCACCGTAGCGAATGATGCACCCCTGTCCGGTTCATCTCGTCAAGTGTTACCGGGTGTTAACTCTAGCGTCCTGCATTAGCGGAAGCATCTGGCCACAACGGATGTTACCTTCGATCGTAATAGTTTCCATGAAGGAGGCAGGCGAGTGGACGCGGCCGTTCAGGAAACCAGGCGAGTGACAGACGTGCACGGGGATGCGGCTCAGGTGAACGGCGCGGAAGCGGACCGCTCCGCCCGCCCGAGCCCGCGCGAGATGCTCACGATGGCGTGCCGCGCGGGCGACCAGCGGGCTTGGAGCGAGCTCATCAAGCTGTACACCCCCGTCGTGTGGTCCGTGGCCCGATCGTTTCGATTACGAAGCGCGGACTGCGAAGACGTCTGCCAGCTCACCTGGATGCGTGTGGTGGAGAACATCGAAGGGTTGCGCGAACCGGCGAAGTTCGTGTCCTGGCTGGTGACCATCACCCGCAGAGAAGCGATCAAGTTCATCGAGCGCAGTCGCCGGCACGTGCCCGTGGGCGACTACGCGCCGTTCGACGACTGGCCCGACGACACCGTGTCGGTGGAGGACACCGTCGTCGACCGGTGGCAGGACCCCCGCATGCTCGAAGCGTTCCGCGGTCTGAGCAAGCACCACCAGGCGCTGCTGGCCATGCTGCTGCACGAGCCCGCGTTGAGCTACGACGAGATCAGCGCCGCGCTGGGCATCCCCCGCGGCTCGATCGGCCCGACCCGCAACAGGATCCTGCGTCGCCTCCGCGACCGCGTCCAAGAGCGACCGACCCTCGTCGCGTGACCCCCTCGTAACGTCGGCCGAACGCCCCCACTCGCGCCCGGTCCGGTTCCACGGACGGGCAGCCGTACCCTCTCCCCGCTTCGGCGTCCCGGGCGATCACGCCCCAAACTTAGTTCGTCTCCCGAATGACCTGCGAAGGTGACCGGTCCGCGCCGTGGGCCGGTCACTTTTTCGTGAGGTCCCGGGATGCCGATCTTCAAGCTCCGCGAACAAATCAGAAGAATTTCCCCGGAACCTGTATCCGGCCCGCCCGCCGGCCCCTCTTTATCCATGAGAAGCGCAACCGGATGGAGACGGAGGGCACGGGTGACTCCTCGAGTGGCGGTCGTCGGTGCGGGGATAGCGGGGATGTCGACCGCGTATCACCTGCGCGACGACGCGCACGTGACATTGTTCGAGGCCGATTCCAGACTGGGCGGCCACGCCAACACGATCGAAGTGCGGGAGGGCGACACGACCCTCGGGCTGGACACGGCCTTCATCGTGTACAACGAGGCGCACTACCCCATGCTCACCGCGTTCTTCGGTGAACTCGGGGTGCCGACGCAGGATCATCCTGGGCGATTCAGCTTCTTCGACCACGACCGGGGGCGCAGCTACGTCTCCGAGGATTTCGAGCTCGAAGAGGAGCAGATTCGCCGGCGCTACGACGCCGATTTCACGGGCCTGTGGCGCGAGGCGCGGCGATTCATGTCCGAGGCCCCGCGCGACTTCGTCCGGCGGCGCGCCGACATTCCCCTCGGGGAGTACCTCGACCGCAACGGCTACAGCACCGCGTTCCGGTACGGCTTCGTGGTGCTGATCTCCACGGCCGCCTGGTCGGTGCCCGCCGAGCGGATCTGGGAGATGCCGGCCAGCACGGTCATCGCCTTCTTCTTCGCGCACGGCCACGAAGGACTCGGCGGCCAGACCGCCCCCTGGCGCACGGTCACCGGGGGCAGCATCTCCTACGTCCGCCGGGTGGCCGAGCGGTTCGCCCGGTCCGGGGTGGACGTGCGGGTCAACGCGGCGGTGAAGCAGGTCAGGCAGGACGGCGACCACGTGGTGCTGTACGGTCCCGACGGCCCTGAGCGCTTCGACCACGTCGTCCTGGCGACCCACGCCGACGACGCGCTGGGCATGCTCGCCGAGCCCACCGCGTCCCAGCAGAGGCTCGAGGTGATCCGCTACCACGGCACCCGCGCGATCCTGCACACCGACGCGTCGGTGATGCCCGCCGACCGGGAGCGGTGGCGCAGCTGGAACTACGGCCGCGTCGGCGAGGGCGAGACCCAGCAGTCGTGGGTCGTGTACTACCTCAACGAACTGCAGCACCTGCGGGCGGAGAAGGACTACTTCGTCACGCTGGACTGCCCGCTGCCCGTCCGCGAGGACGCCGTGATCCGGGAAATGGCCTACCGCCACCCCGTTTTCACGACCGAGGTGCGCGCCCTCCAGCGCGACATCCGTTCCGTCAACGACGGCGACTCGCGCATCAAGTTCGCCGGCTCCTATTTCCACTCCAGGAAGATGGGAATCGACATCATCGGCAGCCACGAATCGGCTTTCGATTCCGGCGCGGCGGCGGCCGAGGCCGTCCGGCGCACGGCGGGGATCAGCCCGACCGGTGAATAGGCCGCCCCGGCCCTCTTTTCCACAACACGTACGGAAACGGTTCGTAGCGAGGAATGCGATGACTAACCAGGTGACTGCCGGCTCCGGCGCGGAACTGACCGAGAACGAGGTCCGTGAATGGCTGGTCGGAAAGCTCGCCCACCGGCTCGGCGTGACGGCCGACCAGGTGGACTCCGACCAGTACTTCGACGAGTTCGACCTCGACTCCACCGAGGCGCTCGTACTTTCCGGTGAATTGGAGAACTGGCTCGGTTTCGAACTTGAAACGACCGCGCTGTGGTACCACCCCACCATCAACGAGCTTGCCGGCTACATCGTGGAGAAGCAGCGCGATGCGACGGCGCGATAGAAAGCCACCCCAGACGGTCACCCGCGTCGGGTCCGCGCCCGTGGACGCGACGCCGGTGATCCTGGTGCACCCGGGCGCGCTTCCGGCCGCCGTCTACGCGGACCTGGCGTCCGCGCTGGCGCCCGGCGCGGCCCTGCACGTGGTCAACCTCGAGCACGTGCCGGGGTACTTCGAGGCGGCCCTGCGCGGGGACGCGCCCGCCACGTCGATCACGGCGCTGGCCGAGCACGCGGCCGGCGAGTTGCGCCGGCAGGGGCTGCTCGCCGGGCCGTGGTGCCTGGCGGGGTGGTCCTTCGGCGGCGTGGTGGCGCTCGAACTCGCCGGGATGCTGGAGGAGTCCGAGCGGCCGGCGGCGCTGCTGGCCCTGGACAGCATCGCGCCGGTGCCCGAGTACACCCGCCTGGACGCGGACCTCGACGACGACGTGGTGCTGCGGTGGTTCGCCATGTACCTGGGCGCCCGCAGGGGCGTCGAGATCCCGGTGGGGGCGATCCCGAAGGACCGGGAGCAGGGGCTGCGGGCGGTGCTCGACAGCGCCCTGGAGTCCGGGGCGCTACGGCCGGACACGACGCTTCCGGGCCTGCGGAAGGTGCTCGACACCTACCTACAGGGGCTGGTGCGCAACAACCGGCTGGCCCAGGCCTACGAGCCGCGCCGGGTGCCGGTGCCGGTCGTCCTGGTCCGGCCCGAGCGCGGCCTGCTGGACGTGCCCGACCCGCTCGGCTGGGGCGGGCTCGCCGAGGACCTGACGGTGCTGGGGTGCCCCGGCGACCACTACACGATGCTGCAAGACCGCGAGGCGGTGGACCGGATCGCCGGGGCCGCGCTCGAACTGCTGGGTGACCGCGCCCGACCGGCGCGGGTCACCGGTGACCCCCGGCCCGCCGCCGACAACGCGACGCTTTCGACCGGAACGGACCGTGTCATGGACAGCGAGAACACCAAGGCCCGGCGTACGGGGGACACCCCGATCGCCATCGTCGGGCTCGGGGCGCTCTTCCCGCGCTCCGGCGACCTGAGCGAGTTCTGGGGCAACGTGGTCGACGCCGTCGACTGCATCGAAGACGTGCCCGAGACCCACTGGCGCATCGAGGACCACTACGACCCCGACCCCAAGGCGCCGGACAAGACGTACGCCAAGCGCGGCGGGTTCGTCCCCACCGTGCCGTTCAACCCGCTGGAGTTCGGCCTGCCGCCGAACACCCTCGAGGTCACCGACGTGCTGCAGTTGCTCAGCCTCGTGGTGGCCAAGCAGACGCTGGCCGACGCCGGCGCGCCCGGCTCGCAGTGGTACAAGCCCGAGCGCACCGGCGTGATGCTCGGCATCACCGGCGCCAACTCGCTGACCCAGCCGCTGGCCACCCGCCTGCAGACGCCTGTCCTCAAGGAGGTCGTCCGTAGCTGCGGCCTGACCGAGAAGGACGCCGACGAGATCGCCGCCAAGTTCGTCAAGGCGTTCGCCCCCTGGGAGGAGCACTCCTTCCCCGGCATGCTCGGCAACGTCGTGGCCGGTCGCATCGCCAACCGCTTCGACCTGGGCGGCACGAACTGCACCCTGGACGCAGCGTGCGCCAGTTCGCTGGCCGCGGTGCACATGGCGGCGTCGGAGCTCATCTCCGGCCGCGCCGACCTGATGATCACCGGCGGCTGCGACGCCGAGAACACGATCCTGATGTACCTCTGCTTCTCGAAGACCCCGGCGTTCTCCAAGGTGGGGGACATCCGGCCCTTCGACGAGGCCGCCGACGGCACGCTCATCGGCGAGGGCATCGGCATGCTCGCGATGAAGCGCCTGGAGGACGCCGAGCGCGACGGGGACCGGATCTACGCGGTGCTGCGCGGCATCGGCACGTCCAGCGACGGCCGGTACAAGAGCATCTACGCCCCCCGCAAGGAGGGGCAGATGGTCGCCCTGCGCCGCGCCTACGAGGACGCCGGCTTCGGCCCCGAGACGATCGGGCTGGTCGAGTGCCACGGCACCGGCACGCCGGTCGGCGACCTCACCGAGGTCAGCGCCCTGCGCGAGGTGTTCGCGGCGGCGGGCGCCAAGCACCAGGACATCGCCCTCGGCAGCGTCAAGAGCCAGATCGGGCACACCAAGGCCGCGGCCGGAGCCGCCGGGATGATCAAGTCGTCCCTGGCGCTCCACCACAAGCTGCTGCCGCCGACGATCAACGTCACCACCCCGCGCGGCGCGATGGAGTTCGGCTCCTCGCCGTTCTACGTGAACACCCAGACGCGGCCGTGGATCACCGAGCCGGAGCGTCCGCTCCGCCGGGCGGCGGTCTCGTCGTTCGGCTTCGGCGGCACGAACTTCCACTGCGTGCTGGAGGAGCACGACCCGAGCGGCGCCGGCCTGACGGTGCTGCACCGGACGGCCCGCGTGCACCTGTGGCACGGCGAGGACCCGAAGGCCCTGCTGGAGCAGGTCGAGGCGAACCCGCGCGGGCTGGACGAGTCCACGCCGGTCCCGGCCGGGCACGCCCGCCTCGCCGTGGTCGCCCGCGACGACGCCGAACTCGGCCGCCTGCGCGAGCAGGCCCGCGCGCGCCTCGCCGGGGACCCGTCCGAGGACGCCTTCGAGCTTCCCGGCGGCGCGTACTACCGCGGTTCCGCGGCGGTGCCCGGCAAGGTGGGCGCGCTGTTCGCCGGCCAGGGCAGCCAGTACGTCGGCATGGCCGCGCAGGCCGCGATGTCGGTCCCGCCGGTGCGGGAGGCGTTCGACGCGGCGGCGGCGCACTTCGCCGGCGCCGAGCCGCTGGGCCGGGTGGTCTTCCCGCCGCCCGCCTTCGACGACGACACCCGCCGCGCGCAGGAGGACGCCCTGCGGCGCACCGACTACGCGCAGCCCGCCATCGGCGCCGTCTCCGCCGGGCAGTACGCCTACCTCACCGGCCTCGGCTTCGCCGCCGAAGGCGCGCTCGGTCACAGCTTCGGCGAGGTGACCGCGCTCTGGGCGGCGGGCAGCCTGAGCCGCGAGCAGATGTTCGGGCTGGCCCGGGCGCGCGGCGCGGCGATGGCCGAGCGGAACGAGGCCACCGGGGACGACCCGGGCACGATGGCCGCCGTCGCCGCCGACGTGACCACGGTCAAGGGCCTGCTCGAAGGCCACCCCGACGTCGTGGTGTGCAACCTCAACGCACCCGACCAGACGGTGGTCGGCGGCGGTCGTGACGCGGTCGCGGCCTTCGTCGCGGCGTGCGAGGCGGCCGGGGTCACGGCCCGCCCGCTGCCGGTCGCGGCGGCCTTCCACACCCGGTACGTCACGCACGCGGTGGACAGGTTCGGCGCGGCCGTCGCCTCGACGGTCGTCGCGGAGCCCGCCATCGAGGTCTACGCCAACACCGACGGCGCCCGGTACGGCGCCAACACCGACGAGAACGCGCGGATCCTCGTCCAGCAGCTCGCGGGCCCGGTCGCCTTCGCGCCCCGGGTGGAGCAGATGTACCGCGACGGGTTCCGGGTCTTCGTCGAGTTCGGGCCGAAGAAGGTCCTGACCGGCCTGGTCCGCGGGATCCTCGCCGAGCGCTCCGACGTCGTCGTGCTCTCGGCCGACGCCGGGCCCGGTCGCGACGGTGACCTCGCTCTCAAGCAGCTCGCCGCGCGTCTGGCCGTCCTCGGCCTGCCGCTGGCCGGCTTCAACCGGTACCAGGCGACGGTGGCCGAGCAGCCGCCTTCCAAGGGAATGACGATCGACTTGAACGGCGTGAACCACGTGCCGCAGGCGCGCCGCCAGGCGTACCAGGAGGCACTCGAAAACGGCTACCAGGTCGAAGGGGTGGCCGCGAAAGCCGCCCCGGCCGAGCCGGCCGGCCACAGCGGCAACGGACACGACGGCAACGACGGCAACGACGGCAACGACGGCAACGCAGACACGGGGAACGGACACGTGAGCAACGGACACGCGGGCAACGGACATGCGGGCAACGGACATGCGGGCAACGGCGTCGCCCACTCGGGCGGACACACCGCTAACGGCCACAGCAACGGGCAC
Source organism: Sphaerisporangium sp. NPDC051017 (assembly GCF_040683095.1). Classification (NCBI taxonomy): domain Bacteria; kingdom Bacillati; phylum Actinomycetota; class Actinomycetes; order Streptosporangiales; family Streptosporangiaceae; genus Sphaerisporangium; species Sphaerisporangium sp. NPDC051017. The sequence goes on along the minus strand of NZ_JBFBCI010000035.1, from coordinate 43,849 downwards.
AGCACGAACGGGCACGGCAACGGCCACGCGAACGGCCACAACGGCAACGGCCACGGCACCAACGGGCACAACGGCAACGGGCAGCTCGTCCCGAGCGTCGGCGCCATCGCGGCCAGCCACCTCGCCATGCACGGCGAGTACCTGCACAGCCAGCTCCGCCTCTCCGAGCGGCTCACCAACCTCGTCGAGGAGGGCAGCCGCCAGGACGCCGGGCCGTCCGAGAACATGATCGCCGGCATCACCGCCGTCACCGAGCACAGCCTCGCCATCGGGCAGAGCCACGTCTGGGCCAGCGAGGTCCTGCGCAGCTTCGCCCAGCTCGAGAACACCATGATCGCTCCCGGCCGTACGGTCGGCGGCGACGGCCCGGCGCCGAGCCTGCCCCAGGCCGTCGCGCCGTCCTACGAGATGCGGGCCATCGGCACCCTGACCCGCCCGGGCTGGACCGAGGAGACGGAGGCCGGTTTCGCGGTCACCCCCGCCGCTCCGGCGACCTTCGCGGGTCCCACCCAGGCGCCCGCTCCCGTCCCCGCGCCGGCCCCCGTCGCTCCGGCGCCCGTCGCCGAGCCCGCCGTCACGGTCGCCGTCGCCGTCGCCCCCCCGGCTCCGGCTCCGGTCCAGGCTCCCGTCCAGGTCGCCCCGGCCGGGAACGACGCGGAGACCGTCCGGACCACCCTGCTCACCATCGTCGCCGAGAAGACCGGCTACCCCACCGACATGCTCGACCCGTCGATGGACGTCGAAGCCGACCTCGGCATCGACTCCATCAAGCGCGTCGAGATCATGGGCGCCCTGCGGGAATCCTTCCCCGGCTCCCCGTCGGTCAGCCCGGAACGCCTCGCCGAACTGCGGACGCTCGACGACATCATCGGTTTCGTCGCCGGAGCCGCCGTCGCCGCCCCGGCCCCCGCGCCCGTCGCCGCCCCTGCTCCGGCTCCGGCTCCGGCTCCGGCTCCGGTCCAGGCTCCCGTCCAGGTCGCCCCGGCCGGGAACGACGCCGAGACCGTCCGGACCACCCTGCTCACCATCGTCGCCGAGAAGACCGGCTACCCCACCGACATGCTCGACCCGTCGATGGACGTCGAAGCCGACCTCGGCATCGACTCCATCAAGCGCGTCGAGATCATGGGCGCCCTGCGGGAATCCTTCCCCGGCTCCCCGTCGGTCAGCCCGGAACGCCTCGCCGAACTGCGGACGCTCGACGACATCATCGGATTCGTCGCCGGATCGGCTGCCGCGCCGAACGGGGCGGAGGTGGTGAACGGCCCAAAAGCTGAAACCCTGCCGCGGATCGACCGCTGGCAGGCCGGGCTGACCCTCCTGCCGGTCGCCGGCCGGCAGGAGGACGCCTACGGTCACGCTCCGGTCGCCCTGGTGGCCGGGGCGGGCGGCCCGCTCGCCGACGCGATCACCGGGGCCCTCCACGGGGCCGGGTGGCGCACCGCCGAGCCCGGCGCCGCCCGCGACGAGGGGCTGGACCTGGTGCTGTACGTGACCCCCGAGCAGGTGGACGGCACCGCCACCGCCCTCACCGCGCTGCGCGACGCGGCCATGCTGGCCCGCGACACCCAGCGCGCGCTGGAGGCGTCGGCCGAGAACGGCCGCGCCGCCTTCGTGACCGTGTCCCGCCTGGACGGACGCCTCGGCGTCACCCCGTCCGGCGGCGCCACGGACGAGGCAGGCCTGGCGTCCGTCACGGTCGGCGGTGTCTCCGGTCTGGTGAAAACCCTGGCCGTCGAGGCGCCCACGGTGTTCTGCCGGGCGATCGACGTCGCCGCCGAGCTGCCGTACGACCGGGTGGGCGAGATCGTCCTGTCCGAGCTGTACGACGCCCGGGTCGCGCTGCGGGAGGTGGGCCACACCTCCGACGGCGCCCGCTGGACGACCACCCTGAGCGAGAGCGTCCCCGCCGGTGAGGCGCGGATCGCCCCGCCCGGCGTGGACGACCTGCTCGTGGTGACCGGCGGCGGTCGCGGCGTCACCGCCGCGTGCGTGATCGACCTCGCCAAGCGGCACCGCACGGGCCTGCTGCTGCTCGGCCGCACCCCGCTGGCGGACGAGCCGGCGTGGGCGCGGGACGTGCCGCTGGACAAGCTGAAGCCGGCGATCGCCGCGGCCCTCAAGGCCGAGGGGCTGAAGGTGACCCCGCGCGACATCGAGCCCCGCTTCCGGGAGCTCAAGGCGCAGCGGGAGATCCGCCAGACCCTGGCGGAGGTGACCGGGGCCGGGGCGCACGCGACGTACGTGCCGGCCGACGTCACCGACCCGGCGGCGCTGCGGACGGCGCTGGCCCCCTACCGCGACCGGGTCGTGGGTGTGGTGCACGGCGCCGGTGTCCTGGCCGACCAGCTCATCGTGGACAAGCGTCCGCAGGACGTGGACCGCGTGCTCGGCACCAAGCTCGCCGGCCTGGCCGGTGTGCTCGCCGCGCTGGACCCCGCCAGGCTGCGCCACGTCGTGCTCTTCTCCTCGGTCGCCGGGTTCTTCGGCAACCAGGGGCAGGCCGACTACGCCATGGCCAACGAGGCGCTCAACCGGATCGCGGCCCGGCTGCGGGGGGCCAACCCCGGCGCCCGGGTCACCTCGATCAACTGGGGCGCCTGGGACGGCGGCATGGTCACTCCGGAGCTCGCCCGGCTCTTCAAGGAGCGCGGCGTGGACCTGATCCCGCTGCGCACCGGGGCGCGGATGTTCGCCGAGCAGTTCGACGCCGAGCGTTCGGCCGACCTGGTCTGCGTCATCGGGCCGGACAAGCCGCTGTCGGAGGCCGAGCCGCCCGCGCTGCCCGCCACCGGGGTCACCGTGACCCGGGACCTCGGCGCGGTGGCCGGGGAGCCGGTCCTCGCCGACCACCGGATCGGGGAGCACGCGGTGCTGCCCGCGACGGTGGCCCTCGGCGGGATCCTCGCCGCGGCGCAGGAGGTGACCGGAACGCCGTCGGGCGGCGCGCGGGACTTCACCGTCCTCAAGGGCGTCGTCTTCGACGCCGGCGCGCCCGGCACGCTGCGGTTCACCCTGACGCCGCACGCGACCGGCACCAAGGTCGAGGTGCACGACGAGAACGGCCGTCCCCGCTACCGGGCGGTCGTGGAGGCCGCGGGCCCCGCGCCGGCACGGCTGACCGGGCTGCCCGGTCTCGACGGCGGCGAGCCCTGCACCGCGTACGAGGACGGCACCCTGTTCCACGGCGACGGCCTGCGCGGCCTGAGCCGGGTGCTGGACCCGGGCCGGCGCATGGTCCTGCGGGCCGAGCTGCCCGCCACCTCGTTCGCCGCCGGGGCGTACGGCACCGGCCACTACGACCCCGTCCTGGCCGACCTGCTCCTGCAGGCCGTCCTGGTCTGGGTGCGCCGGCACACCGGCCAGGCCAGCCTTCCGGCCGTCATCGGCCACGCCGAGGCGCATGCGCCGATCCCCGCGGGCGAGCCCTTCCTCATCGTGGTCGACGAGGTGACCGTCAGCGGCCCCATGGTGTGCTGCACGGTCAGCGCCTGCGACGGCGACGGACGGGTCCACCTCCGGTTCGCCGGGGTCCAGGCGATCTGCCGCGACAGCGGCGGCGCGCAGTAACCACGCACCGACACACCCCGCGGATGGAGAGTCATGTCCACGCCAGAGCATGTTGCGGATCCCACCGGACAGGAACCCGTAGCGATCGTCGGGATCGCCTGCCTGCTGCCAGGCGCCGACACCCCCGAGCAGTTCTGGGCCAATCTGCGGTCCGGGGTGGATCTGCGTCGCCCCGGTGGCCGCGAGATGTTCGGCACGGACGAGACCGTCCCCGGCGGGTGGGGTGACCCGGACCACCGGGTCACCGCCACCCGGGGCGGGTTCGTCACCGAGCCGCCCATCGACCTGACCGGCCTGCGCATCCCGGCGGAGACGCTGCACGGGCTGGACAAGGTCGTCCGGTGGCCGCTGCACACCGTCCGCCGCGCGCTGGCCGACGCCGGCATCGCCGAGGACTCGGCGGTCCTGGCGCGGACCGGCGTGATCCTGGGCAACTACGCCTTCCCCACCGAGACGTCGGTGCGCTCCTGCGTGCCGCTGGTCCGGCGGGCGGTGAGCGCCGGGCTCCGCCGTGCGGGCCTGGAGCTCCCCGGCCCCTTGACCGACGCGGCCGAGGCGGCCGGAGGGGAGGAACCGGCCGAGCTGTGGCCGTTCGGCCTTCCGGCCACGGTGGTGGCGGACGCCTTCGGTCTCGGCGGCGCCCGGCTGACGCTGGACGCCGCCTGCTCCTCCGCGCTCTACTCGCTGGCCCTGGCCCGCAGGTACCTGTCGACGGGCCGGGCCGACGTGATGCTGGCGGGCGCGGTGTGCGCGCCGGACCCGCTGCTGATCCACCTGTCCTTCTCCGACCTCAAGGCCTTCCCGGCCGACGGGATGAGCCAGCCGTTCGACGGCCGCTCGCAGGGCATCGTGACCGGCCAGGGCGCCGGGATCTTCGTCCTGAAGCGGCTGTCGGACGCCCGGCGCGACGGCGACCGGATCCACGCGGTGCTCGGCCCGATCGGGCTGAGCAACGACGGCGCGGGCGGGCACCTGCTCACTCCGCGCAAGGACGGCCAGGTCGAGGCGTACCACCGGGTCTACACCGACCACGGCATCGACCCGGCCGAGGTCGACTACATCGAGTGCCACGCCACCGGCACGCCGCTCGGCGACTCGACCGAGCTGCGCGGCCTCGCGGAGTTCTTCGACGGGCGGGGCGGCGTGCCGCCGCTGGGCTCGGTGAAGGCCAACGTGGGCCACCTGCTGACCGTGGCGGGCTTCACCAGCATGCTGAAGGCGATCCTGGCGCTGCGGCACGGGACGGTCCCGGCGACGCCGGGCGTCGGCGAGCCGCTGCGTCCCGCCGAGGCGCTGACCGCCGCCGACCGGGTCGTGCTGACCGAGCGTGCCTGGCCGGCGCCCCGGGTCGACCGTGACCCGGAGCACCGGGTGGCCGCGGTGTCCGCGTTCGGCTTCGGCGGCACCAACGCCCACGCGATCCTCACCACCGATCAGGCCGCGGACGTCCTCCCCTCGGGGCAGACCACGGACACCACCATGGGCGCGGACCCGGCGGACGGGCGGATGGCGCTGGTCGGGCTGGGCCTGCGGGCCGGGCCACTGGCCGGCGTCCCGGACTGGCAGCGCGCGGCCCGCACGGGCACGCCCGCCCTGGTCGACCGTCCCGAGCACCGCTGGTACGGCCTGGCCGACGCGGAGCCCGCGCCGGTCACCGCCGAGCAGGCCGAGCGGGCGGGGTACGCGGACACGATCGACGTGGACGCGCGCACCTACCGCATCCCGCCGGGCGAGCTCGGCCACGCCAACCCGCAGCACCTGCTGCTGTTCGAGGCGGCCGAGCAGGCGCTCGCCGACGCGGGGTACGCCGCGCGGCCGTCCGGGCGGCGCGCGAGCCAGCTTCCCGAGCGCCGCGTCGCGGTGGTCGTCTCCATGGAGCTGGAGCCGCGCACCCACACCCACCGCGCCCGGTTCGACATCGGCGCCCACGTGCGGGCCGAGGTCGAGAGGGCCGGGGTGAAGCTGGGCGAGGAGGCCCTGGCCAAGCTGGAGACCGCCGTGCGCGGCGCCGTGCACGACCCGATCGGCGCCAACGAGGTCCTCAGCTACATCGGCAACATCATGGCCAGCCGCATCTCGTCCTCCCGCAACCTGACCGGCCCGTCGTTCACGGTCGCGGCCGACGCCACGGGCGGCGCCCGCGCGCTGGAGGTCGCCTCGCTGCTGCTGCTCGACCCGACCATCGAGGCGGTCCTGGTCGGCGGCGTGGACCTGGCGGCGGGAATCGAGAACGTCGCCGCCCGCACGGCGCTGGCCGAGCTGACCGGCGGGCTGCCGCCCGTGCCCGGCGACGCCGCCGCGGCGGTCGTGGTCACCCGCCCGGGTGACGCGGGCGACCGCACGGTGTACGCGACCATCGAGGCGATGGCGGTGCGCTCCGACGCCGCCGGTCCGGGTGCCGCGCTGGCCGCGGCGGCGGGCGCGAGCCTGTCGGCCGCCGGTCTCGGCGCCGGCGACGTGGACTACCTGGAGCTGGCCTCGGCGTCCCCCGCCGAGGTGGCCGCCGAGCTGGCCGGGGCGTACCCGGCGGGCGAGGACGGCGAGGGCTGCCTGGTGGGCGGCGCCGCCGCGCTCGCCGGCGACAGCCAGCAGGCCTCCGTGCTGACCGCGCTGGTCAACGCGGCCGGCTGGCTGCACCGGGCGGAGCTTCCCGCGACGCCGGAGCCGCTGCGCGAGGTGCTGGACGGCCTGCCGCCGACCCGGCTGGAGGTCTCCGGCGAGCCGATGCCGTTCCTGCGCCGCAAGCGGGACCGGCCCCGGATCGCCGCCGTCGCCGCCTGGGACGGCCGGAGGCTCGCGGGCGGCAACGCCGCCGCCCACATCGTCCTGGCCGGCGCCGCCACGCGCGGCGAGACCGTCGAGACCGACTGGCGCGAGGCCCCCGGGCACCTGATGCTCGCGATCAGCGCCGACGACGCGGGCACCATGACCGACCTGGTCCGCCAGTACCGCTCGGCGCTCGACCACGGGCGCGACCCGTGGGAGCTGGTCCGCGAGGCGGCGCCGCGCAGCGGGTCCCGGCGCTACACGGCGGTGCTGGTCGCCCCCGACGGGGACCGGCTGCGCCGCGAGCTGGACGCCGCCGAGCGCGACCTGCCGGGCGTGCTCGCGGGCGGCGGCGAGTGGGCGACCCCGGCGGGCAGCTACTGCACCGGCCGCCCGGTCGGCGATGGGCGCGTGGCCTTCGTCTACCCCGGCGCCTTCACCGGCTACCCGGGAATGGACCGCGACCTGTTCCGCCTCGTCCCCGGCCTGCTCGAACGCTTCGAGCAGGAGGCCGACCGCCCGCGCGACCGGTTCAAGCACCGCTGGCTGTACCCGCGCGGCTCCCGGCCGTTGCAACGGCGCGACCTGATGCGGCACGAGGAGCGCCTGATCGACGAGATCCCGGTGCTGCTCGCCGCCGGCACCAACACGGCGGTGCTGCGCACCCAGCTCCTGCGCGACGTGCTCGGGATCACCCCGGACGGCGGGTTCGGTTACAGCCTCGGGGAGAGCAGCATGCTCTTCGCGATGGACGTCTGGGCCTCCGCGGCCCGCGACGACGCCAAACTGGCCGCCACGCCCCTGTTCCGCGACCGCCTGCGCGGCCCCAAACACATGGTCCGCGAGACGTGGGGCCTGCCCGAGGGCACCCCGGACTCCGCCGTCTGGGCGAGCTACCTTCTGCTCGCCGGGCCCGAGGCGGTAGGCGAGGCCATGAAGGGCCTGGACCGGGTCTTCCTCACCCACATCAACACCCCGAACGAGGTGGTCGTCGGCGGCGACCCGGAGCAGGTCCGCGAGCTGATCCGGCGGACCGGCCGCCAGGCCGCCAAGGCCCCGGCCAACCACGTCATGCACTGCCCGATGGTCGACCCGGGCCTGGCCGAGCTGGCCGAGCTCAACCGCTACACGCCCGGCGCGCCCGACCCGCGCCTGGAACTGCTCTCCGCCTTCGACTACGACACCGTCGACCCGTCCGACCTGGAGACGGTGGCCGAGCGCATCGCCTGGACGCTGCGCAGCACCATCGACTTCGCGCAGCTCACCCGGGTCGCCCACGACCGCGGCTTCCGTTTCTTCATCGAGATGGGCCCCGGCGCGACCTGCACCCGCTGGATCGGCGAGACCCTCGCCGACAGCCCGCACGTGGCCGTGTCGGTGGACCGCCGGCACACCTCGGTGAGCGGCGCGCTGGCGCAGGCGCTGGCGCGGCTGGCCAGCCACGGCCTGCCGGTCGACCTGGGACGCCTGCTGGGCGCCGCCGAGCACGCGGGCACGGCGTCCGCCGAGCGGAAGCTGATCCGCACGGTGCGGTGCGGCGGCGAGTCGATCGTCGAGCGCGTCGCCCGCCAGGCAGCCCCCGTCCTCGCGCCGGCCGAGCCGGACGCGGCCATCGCCGTCACGGACGGCCCCAAGGAGGTGACCACCGTCATGGCCGACCCCATCGAATACTGGCCCGAGGACATGACCGTCTGGGACATCGAAGCCGAGGAAGTCATCACGCTGGACGGCGACCCGTTCGTCTTCCTGCCCGACACCACCGGCCACGCCGAACTGCACCACACCGGCTACGACCAGGCGGGACCCCAGGGCGCCACGCCCGCACGTCCCGCCGGAGCGGCCGGGTCCGCCCCGGGCGCGCCGTCGCCGCGCCAGCACGGCGCCGGCCTGCCGGTACGCCGGGTTCGTCCCCTTCGCGGGGCGAGTCAGCGGCCGCGCCGCCTCGCCGGCCCGGCGGCCGACGCCCTGTCCGGCAACGTGGCCTCGATGGCCGACTGGGTCGCCGAGGCGCACCGCGCCGCGATACGCGCCCACCACGCGATCCTGGACGGCGCCGTCGCGCGGCTGGAGCAGGCCTCGTCCGGCGGCACCGTGACCGCCTTCCCCGCTCCCCCCTCCGGTGGCCAGACGCCGCCGGCCCAGCCCCAGCCGACCCGGCCTCAGCCCGTTGCGAACCAGCCGGTCGCGAACCAGCCAGGCGAGAACCGTCCGATCATGGACGAGAAGGACCTGCTGGAGTTCGCCTCGGGCAAGATCGCCAACGTCTTCGGACCGGCGTTCGCCGAGGTCGACACGTACCCGGCCCGGACCCGCCTGCCCGAGCCGCCGTACCACTTCGTCACCCGGGTGACCGCCCTGAAGGGCGAGACGGGCGTGTTCGAGCCGTCGTCCATCACCACCGAATACGACGTGCCCACCGGCGCCTGGTACAGCGTCGACGGGCTGGTCCCCTGCGCGGTGACCATCGAGGCCGGCCAATGCGACCTGCTGCTGATCAGCTACCTCGGCATCGACCTGAAGCACAAGGGCGACCGCGTCTACCGCCTGCTGGACAGCACGCTGGTCTTCCACGGCCCGCTGCCCCGCGAGGGCCAGACGCTGCGCTACGACATCACCATCAAGCGCTTCGTCTGGAACGGTGACGCGCTGCTGTTCTTCTTCGGCTACAAGTGCTACGCCGACGGGGAGCTGATCCTGGAGCTGCTGGACGCCTGCGCCGGCTACTTCACCCAGGCCGAGCTGGACAACCCGCTCGGCGTGGTGCTCTCGGAGGGGGACAAGGCCCGGCGCGCGGCGCTGGAGAAGACCTGGTTCAAGCCGCTGGCCCGCACCGACCGCACGTCGCTGACCTCCAAGGACCTGGCGCTGCTCGCGGAGGGACGCCGCGGCGAGGTCTTCGGCCCGACCTACGACCAGGGCGACGCGAACCGCTCCCTGCGCCTGCCCGGCGAGATGCTGCGCATGATCGACGAGATCCCGTCGATCGACCGCCTGGGCGGCCCGTGCGGGCTCGGCGAGCTGAGCGCGGTCAAGAACCTGGAGCCGGACGGCTGGTACTTCACCTGCCACTTCCCCGGCGACCCGGTGCTGGCCGGCTCGCTGGTCGCCGAGGGCGGGGTGCAGCTCCTCCAGACGTACGCGATGTACCTGGGCATGCACCTGGTCCTGCCGGACGCCGAGTTCCAGTCGGTGCCCGGGCTGCGCACGGAGGTCAAGGTGCGCGGCCAGATCACCCCGGGCACCCGGAACATCCGCTACCAGGCGGAGATCATCGGGCTGACCCTGCTCCCCCGGCCCACCGTGATCGCCGACCTGACCGTCTACGACGGCGACAAGCCGATCGTGTCGATGCGCAACTTCGGCGTGCAGCTCCGGGAGAAGCCGGGCACGCGGTACCGTCCCGGCCCCGGCGGCGTGCCGGAGTACCTCGGCCGGCACAACGCCAAGGGCGAGATCGCGTTCATCAACGAGCTGCACCTCGCGCACGCGGCCAAGGGCGACCTCGGCACCGCGATGGGCCCCGAGTTCGACGTCTACCGCGACCGCCGGGCGCCGCACATCCCCAACGGCGACTTCCAGTTCGTCGACCGGATCATGGCGCTGGAGGGCACCCGCGGCAAGCTGACCGCCGGGTCGAAGATGGAGACCGAGTACGACTCTCCGCCGGAGGCCTGGTACTACTCCGACAGCCCGACCGGCGACATGCCGAACTGCGTGCTCATGGAGACCTCGCTGCAGGCCGCGATCCTCTGCGGGTACTACCTGGGCGCCACGCTGGCGAGCCCGCAGGACGAGTTCGCGATCCGCAACCTCGACGGCAAGGCCGCCCTGGTCAAGGACGTCGACCTGCGGGGCAAGACCATCCGGCAGAAGACGACCATGCTGTCCAGCCAGGCGGTCATCGGGGCGACGCTGCAGAACTTCCGCTACGAGCTGTTCGCCGACGACGAGCTGTTCTACGCCGGCGAGTCGCTGTTCGGGTACTTCACCGAGGCGGCGCTGAGCAACCAGGTCGGCCTGGACGCCGGCAAGTACGTCGCGCCGTGGCTGGAGGAGCAGACCGCCCTGGACCCGGCCCGGGTTCGCCGCCTGGCGCTCCCGTCGAGCGACCCGCGCCGCGCGCCAAGGGACGCCGACGGCCTGCGCCTCGGCGACGGGCACCTGGGCAGCCTGGTGGACGAGATCACGCTGGTCGCCGACGGCGGCGCGCACGGCAAGGGCTACCTGCTCGGCCGCCGCGTCATCGACCCGGCCGAGTGGTACTTCAGCTGCCACTTCCACCGCGACCCGGTGATGCCCGGATCGCTCGGCGTGGAGGCGGTCATCCAGGGGCTCCAGACCTTCGTGATGGAGACCGGCCTCGCCGACGGCATCCCGGACGCCCGGTTCGCCGCCCCCGTGGACGTCGCCATGGGCTGGAAGTACCGCGGCCAGATCCTGCGCGAGGACAAGGAGATGACCTTCGACCTGCACGTGAAGGAGATCCGCCGGGAGGACGACCGCCTGGTCGTCATCGCCGACGCCAGCGTGTGGAAGCCCGGGCTGCGCATCTACGAGCTCACCGATGTGGCCATCGAGGTCCGGGCCGGCGGCACCGCCGGCCGGGAGGAGTGAACGCAATGACCGTCACCGTCCAGCCGACCGGCGCCGGCCTTCTCCCCGGCCCGCGCCCGGTCCGCACCGACCCCGCCGGAATCTACGAGGCACTGTCCCGGCTCGAGGAACCCGTCTTCGTGGTCCGCAGCGGCTCCGGGATCGGCGTCAGCAACACCCGTCCCCAGGGCACCGCGGCGGTCGTCGCCGCGGTCGGGCCCCTCACGCCCGAGCGCCTCGGCGACGCGGGCTTCCGGGCCCGGCACGGCCTGCGCTACGCCTACATGGGCGGCGCGATGGCCGGCGGCATCGCCTCGGAGGACCTGGTGATCGAGCTGGCCAAGGCCGGCTACCTGGGCTCCTTCGGCGCCGCCGGGCTGCTGCCCGAGCGCATCGAGCGGGCGCTGGACCGCTTCGCCATGGAGATCCCGGCCCTTCCGTACGCCGTCAACCTGATCCACGCCCCCAGCGAGGAGGGCCTGGAGCGCAATGGTGTGGAGCTGTTCCTGAGGTACGGGGTGCGCTGCGTGGAGGCGTCCGCCTTCATGGACCTCACCCCGCACATCGTCCGGTACCGGGTCGCGGGGCTCACCCGCGACCGCCAGGGCCGTCCGGTCGCGGTGAACCGGGTGATCGCCAAGGTCTCCCGGCCCGAGGTCGCCGAGCGGTTCCTGCGCCCGGCCCCCGAGACGATGGTCGCGGACCTGCTGGCCCGCGGCCTGGTCACCGCCGAGCAGGCGGAGCTGGCCCGGGTGGTGCCGATGGCCGACGACATCACCGTCGAGGGCGACTCGGGCGGGCACACCGACCGGCGCCCGCTGGTCGCGCTCTTCCCGGTCATCGCGGCGCTGCGCGACGAGGCGCAGCGCCGGTGGGGGTACCCGGTGCGGCTCGGCGCCGCGGGCGGGCTCGGCACGCCCGCGTCCATCGCCGCCGCGTACGGCCTCGGCGCCGACTACGTCGTGATCGGCTCGGTCCACCAGGCGTGCCTGGAGTCGGGCACCTCGGACCCGGTGCGCAGGATGCTCGCGGCGGCCGGGGTGGCCGACTGCGACATGGCCCCGGCGGCCGACATGTTCGAGCTCGGCGTGGACCTGCAGGTTCTGCGCAAGGGCAGCATGTTCCCGATGCGGGCCCGCCGCCTGTACGAGCTGTACAAGCAGTACGACGGGGTCGAGGCGCTGCCGGCCGACGAGCGGCGCAAGCTGGAGACCCAGATCTTCCGCCGCCCGCTGGACGACATCTGGGCCGACGTGCAGGAGTACTTCACCCGGCGCGACCCCGAGCAACTCGAGCGCGCCGGCCGGGAGCCGCGCCGCAAGATGGCCCTCATCTTCCGCTGGTACCTCGGGATGGCGTCGCGGTGGGCGAGCGTCGGCGAGGCCGACCGGGGCGCCGACTACCAGATCTGGTGCGGTCCGGCGATGGGCGCGTTCAACGCCTGGACCGCCGGGACGCCCCTGTCGGCGGTCGAGAACCGGACGGTGGCACGGGTGGCGTCCGAGCTGATGCGCGGCGCGGCCTTCACCGGTCGCGTCCAGCAGCTCGCGCTCGGCGGCGTCCGCCTGCCCGCCGCGGTCCGCTCCTATCGGCCGGTGCCGCTGGTCAGGGAGGACGTGGCGGCGTGAACGGCGTACTTCGCGCGGAGCCGCTGCCCCGCTTCCGGGCGGCGTCCGAACTGGACCGGTCGCTCGGCGACCCGGCCTCCGAGGAGAACCCGTACGGCTTCGCGGGCGCGCTCGCCCGCGACCAGGCGGCGGCGTTCCCGTCCGACCTGGCCGCCGCGGCGGGACCGCTGCTGCGCCTGTCCTACGTGCCGGCGGCCGACGGCGGCACCATGGAAGCCGCGGACGAGACGCTGGTCACCGTCCGGACGGCGGCCCGCAGGGACCTGGCCGTGATGCCGGCGACCATGTTCAGCATCACCGCCGCCACGTGCGTCCTGCTGGCCGGTGACGCCGGCCAGCGGGCGCGGGTGGTGGAGCTGCTGCGCCGGCGCGGCGCGGTGGGCTTCGCGCTCACCGAGGACGGCCACGGCGGCGACCTGCTGGCCAACGAGTGCCGGCTGGAGCCCGACGGCGAGGGCGGGTACCGGCTGTCCGGCCGCAAGTGGCTTGTGGGCCTCGGCGACCGGGCCGGCGCCCTGGTGGTGTGCGCCCGTACCGGGCGGCGCGGGCCGGGGGCGTTCACGCTGGTCCTGCTGGAAGGCTCGGTGGTCGAGGAGTGCCGCACCGCGATCCGCCCGAGCAGCGGGATGCGCGGCATCGGCCTGGCCGGGTTCGAGTTCGACGGCGTCCCGGTGCCGGCGAGCGCCCTGGTCGGCCGCGAGGGACGCGGCCTGGACATCGCGATGCGGGCCATGCAGTACGTGCGGGTGATGAGCACCGGGGCGAACCTGGCCGCGTCCGACACGGCGCTGCGCATGGCGATGGACTTCGCCGCCCGCCGCCGCGTCGGCGACCGGCCGCTCGTCGGCCTGCCTCCGGCGCGGCGCGAGATCGCCACCGCGGTCACCGCGCTGCTGGCCGCCGAAGCCGGCGCGCTAGGCGCGGCCCGGGCGTTGCACCTGGCCCCCGAGGCGCAGGCCCTGTGGTCCAGCGTGGTCAAGCACGTGTCGATCGACGCGGCGGAGGAGGTCTTCGCGCGTAGCGGCGACCTGCTGGGCACCCAGGGGTTGTTGCGCAGGGGTGCGACCGCCGCGTTCGACACCTTCCGCCGGGACAACGCGGTGGTGCGGCACATCGACACCGGCCCGCTGGCCAACCTGCGCCTGGTCACGACGTCGCTCACCCAGGCGGCACTGTCCCGTCCGGCGCAGGCCCGTCCAGCGCAGGCCCGTCCAGCGCAGGCCCGTCCGGCGCAGGGCGGCCGGGAGGGCGCCGCGGACCACGCGGTCGCCGCCGGGCTGTTCGACCTCGCCGCGGCCCCACCGCCCGCCCGGCTGGACGGGCTGACGGTGGCCGGGCGCGGCGAGCCCGTGACCGGCGGCCTGCCCGAGGTCGCCGACCTGGTCCGCGCGGAGCTGACCGCCACCGGAGGCCCGCTCGCCGACGCGGCGGACCAGGCGGTGGCGCGGCTGCTCGCGGCCCTGGCGGCGCAGTCGGACCGGGTGCGCGGCCTTGTCGGTGGAAAGCTGCTCGCCGACCGGGCCGAGGGGGCGCCCGACCTGCTGGAGGAGGCCGAGCGGTTCTGCTTCCTGCACGCCGCCGCGAGCTGCGTCCACCTGTGGTGGGCCAACCGGGAGCTGCCCCTGCTCGGCGGGGACCCGGGCGACCCGGCGTGGCTGGCCGCCACGGTCGGCGTCCTGCTGGCCCGCGCGGACGGCAGGTGGCGCCTGCCCGCCTCCCTGGCCGAGCCGATGGCCGAGGTGGCGGAGCGGCTGCACCGCGAGGGCCGGCTGATGTCCGTCACCGCGCTGCCGCTCGCCGAGCACGACCGTCCCGACAAGGCGAACGAGCACGAGAAGGCGAACGAGCCCCAGACCGCGAACGAGAAGGAAGGGGAGGCGCCGTGACCGTCAAGGAGCAGGTCGCGGTGGCCGAGGAGCTGGAGCGCTATCTCGGCGACCCGCACGATCCGGCGAGCCCGATGTCGTTCGCCAAGATCCTCGATCTGGACGAGCGCGAGGAGTTCCCGTACGAGCTGGTGGGCCTGCTGCAGCGCTGGCAGGTGCACCAGTACTGCCTGCCGTCGGCCTTCGGCGGGCGGGCGGGCGACGTCGAGGTGGGCTTCAACCTGCTGCGGCTGGTGGCCCGCCGCGACCCGACCACGGCGACCGCGCTGATGCTCACCAACCTGGCGTTCATGCCGACGTGGATCGCCGGCACCGACGAGCAGAAGCGGCACTTCGTCGGGGCGATCAACCGCGGCACCCGGATGGCGTGGGGGCTGTCCGAGCGCGACCACGGCAGCGACGTGCTGAGCAACGAGATGCGCGCCGAGAAGGTCGACGGCGGCTACCTGCTGACCGGCGAGAAGTGGCTGATCGGCAACGCGACCGTCGCGGACGTGGTGAGCGTGCAGGCGCGCACCAGCGAGCGCGGCGGCCCCGGCGGCTGGTCGATCTTCGCGGTGGACAAGCACCAGTGCCCGGCCGGCTCGGTGGCCCCCCTGCCCAACGAGCGGATCCACGGGCTAAGGGCGCTGGACATGAGCGGCATCCGCCTGGACGGGGTGTTCGTCCCGGACTCGGCCCGGCTGGGCGCGGAGGGGCAGGGCCTTGAGCTCGCCCTGAAGAGCGGCCAGGTCGCCCGGACCACGATCAACGGCATGGGGCTCGGCGCCGTCGACACCGCGATGCGGGTCACGCTGGACTTCGTCACCGAGCGGGTCATCTTCGGCCAGAAGGTGATCGACGTGCCCTACACCCGGCGCCAGCTCGCCGAGTCCTTCGCCGACATGATCGTCGCGGACGCGGTCACCACCGGGGCCGTGCGCGGGCTCCAGGCCAACCCGGGCCAGGC
The DNA here is from genome assembly GCF_040683095.1 of Sphaerisporangium sp. NPDC051017. Lineage (NCBI taxonomy): Bacteria > Bacillati > Actinomycetota > Actinomycetes > Streptosporangiales > Streptosporangiaceae > Sphaerisporangium > Sphaerisporangium sp. NPDC051017. Next base: position 28,457 of record NZ_JBFBCI010000035.1, on the reverse strand, counting down.
CAGCGTCTACTCGTCGGTGGTCAAGTACTACGTGCCGACCTCGCTGGAGCGCACGCTGTCCCAGCTGTCGGTGGTGCTCGGCGCCCGTCTGTACCTGCGGTCGCACCCGCACTACGGCATCTACCAGAAGATGCTGCGCGACGCGCTCGTGGCGATCTTCGCCGACGGCAACACCATCGTGAACCTCAAGAACGTCGCGCTCCAGCTCGACGGCCTGCTCGGCACGGTCGGCGGCCCGGTGACACCGGAGGCGCAGGCCCGCATCGAGGCGCAGTACGACCTGGACGCGACGCTGCCCGAGTGGAACCCCGCCGACCAGCAGCTCTTCAGCCGGGGCGCCGACGACACCGTGCTCCTGCTGCCCGACACGGTCCGGCGGCTGCGGGCGCGGGCCGAGACCCACCCGGACGCGCGGCAGCGCGACTGGCTGTCCCGGGCCGCGGACGTCGCCGGGTCTCTCGTCCAGGAGCTGGAGCGCGTGCGCGCGGAGGTCCGGCGGCTGCGCGAGACGCACGGCAAGGGGTACGCCGGCACGGCCGAGCTGTTCCGCCTGGCCGAGCAGTACTGCGCGGTCCACGCCGCCGCCGCGACGGCGCACCTGTTCGCCCGCTCGGCGGAGGCGCTCGCCGAACCGTTCCCGGACGGCGCGCTGCTGCTGATGTGCCTGGAGCGGGTCGCCCGGCAGTTCCGTCCCACCCAGCCCGTCACCGACCAGGAGGTGGTCGACCGGGTGGTGGAGATCCTGCGCGATCTGCACTCCGGACGCCAGTTGTTCTCCTTCTGGCAGTTCCAGCTCAGCGCCTCGGGCGAGCGGTGATGAGCGCTCTCACCGCCCCCGCGCGGGACCTCCTGCCGGCCGCCACCGCCGAGGCGGGCGTGTGGCTGCTGGCGGAGTCCCAGGTGGAGCCGCTGGCCGCCGCCGCGCCGCCGGAGGAGGTCCTCTCCGGCGGCGAGCGGGAGCGGGTCGCGCGGCTGCGCGGCCCCGGCGCCCGCAGGCGCGGACTCGGCGCCCGGCTGCTGTCCCGGCTGTTGCTCGGCCGGTACGCCGGGGTGCGCCCGTCGTCGCTGAAGTTCGCCACCCGCTGGCACGGCCGGCCCGAGCTGTCGCCGAACCCGTGGAGCCTGCGGTTCAACCTGTCGCACACCGAGGGGTGGATCGCCTGCGTGGTCACCTCCGAGGCGCCGTGCGGCGTGGACGTCCAGCGGCCCGTCGACGAGGACGTACTGCACCACCTGGCGATGGCGGTGTCCGAGCCGGAGGCGGCGCGGCTGTCCGTCCTGCACTCCGGGCCGCGGGCGCGGGCGCTCGTGGACACCTGGACGGTGAAGGAGGCCTACACGAAGGCGCTCGGCGTCGGCCTGCGGTACGGCTTCGAGCACCTCACCGTCGACGGCCTGCCCGACGGGCCGGTCACGAACGGGCCGGTCACGCTGCACGACGCGCGTGCCCGGCACACCGGGGACCGCCCCTGGCGGTTCCACCTCCAGCACCTGCCCACCGGCCACTCCCTGGCCGTCGCCGTCCGCCGGCCGGGGCCGGCGCCTTATCCGATCGTCGTCCGGCACTTCATGGATTCGCCTGACATCTCTTTGGAAGGGGTAGCCCTGTGAACCCACGTCGTGGGCTCGCCGCCACAGTCGTGGCCAGTTCGGTACCTATGTTCCTGGTGGCGCTCAACAACCTGGTCGTCACCAACGCGCTACCCGAGATCGGCCGCGATCTCGGGGGCGGCCTCGACGATCTGCAGTGGGTCGTCAACGCCTACGTGCTCGCGTTCGCGGGCCTGCAGCTCACCGCCGCGGCCCTCGGTGACCGGCTCGGCCGCCGCAGGCTCTTCGTGATCGGCATCCTGGTCTTCGTCGCGGCGTCTGCGGCCTGCGCCCTCGCCACGACCACCCCGGCGCTGATCGCCGCCCGCGTGGCCCAGGGCATCGGCGCGGCCGCGGTCTTCCCGCTCTCCCTCACCCTGCTCGCCGCCGGAGTCTCCGAGAAGCGCAGGAACCTGGCCGTCGGCCTCTGGGGCGCCGTCTCCGGCACCGCCGTCGCCGTGGGCCCGCTGGTCGGCGGCGCCGTCACCGAGGGCCTGAGCTGGCAGTGGATCTTCTGGGTCAACGTCCCGATCGGCCTCGCGGCCATCGGCCTCGTCTTCCGGGTGCTCGGCGAGAGCAAGGGGACGGGCCGCGGCCTGGACCTGCCCGGCATGGTGCTCGGCGGCGCCGCCATCACCACGGCGGTCTGGGCGATCGTCGAGGCGCACGGCCGCGGCTGGACCGACTCGGTCATCCTGGGCGCGTTCGGCGCCGCCGCCGCGCTGCTGGTCCTGTTCGTCCTGTGGGAGCGGCGCACCGCCGACCCGCTGCTGCCGCTGACCTTCTACCGCACCCGCCCGTTCGTCTTCAGCAACCTCGTGTCGCTGGCGATGTACTTCGGGGTGTTCGGCTCGATCTTCCTGCTCGTGCAGTACCTCCAGGGGCCGCTCGGCTACTCGCCCATGGAGGCGGGCGTGCGCACCCTGCCCTGGACGCTGATGCCGATGTTCCTGGCCCCGGTGGCCGGCATGCTCACCAGCCGGATCGGCGGCGGCCCGCTGATGGCCGCCGGGCTCGGCCTCCAGGCCATCGCCCTGTTCTGGATCGGCACGCTGGCCGACGTGAACCTCGCCTACACCTCGCTGATCCCGGCCATGGTGGTCGCGGGCATCGGCATGGGCCTGACCTTCGCGCCGAACTCGGCGGTGGTGCTGGCCTCGGTGAAGCCCGAGGAACACGGCAAGGCGTCCGGCGCCAACAGCACGATCCGGGAGATCGGCGGCGCGCTCGGCGTCGCGGTCCTGGCGACGGTGTTCCAGGACAACGGCGGCGTGGTGGGCCCATCCCCCGCGGGGCCGACGGCCTTCTTCGACGGCCTGGTGCCGGCCCTGTACGTCGGCGCGGCCGTGGTCGCGGCGGGTGCCCTGGCCGGGGCCCTGATCCCGCGCCTCAAGCGCGCCGCCAAGCCCGAGGCCGAGGGCACCGCCGTCCAGCGGGACGAGGCCCCGGCCTACAACGGCGCGGGCGAGCACACCCAGGTCACGGTCTGACCGCGGCGCGGCCCCGGTGGCGCCGACCGGCTCGGATCCGGCGCCACCGGGCCCGCCCGGCCTGACACAGACCGGACACAGAGAGGAACAACCGCCATGGCCGACTCCCCAGCGGTCAACATGTACCGGGTCAATATGTACCGGCTCACCGTCGCGGGCCCTCCGGGGACGCCGCGCGAGACCACCCCGGTGAACGGGCGGCACGCCGCCGGCACCGACGGTGACGTCACCCTCTTCCTGATCGGCCTCCGGCTCAACCGGTGGCGCTCGATCGGCGCGGGCCTGCGCGTCGTGCGCGCGATGCTGCGCCTGCTCGCCGGTCTCCAGGGCGACCACGAGTCCGGCTACCGGGGGCACCGCATCCTGTTCGGCCCGTCCCCGCGCGAGGTGATGGTCCTGCAGTACTGGGCCGGCGAGGACCGGCTGCGGGCCTTCGCCACCGATCCGGGACACCGGCATCGCGAGGCCTGGCGGATGTTCGAGCAGATGGCCCGCTCCGGCGACGGCGTCGGACTGTGGCACGAGATCTACCGGGTGCCCCCAGGCGGGGCGTCCAGCTTCTACCGGGACACTCCGCCGGTCGGCTTGGCCGCGGTGGCGGGTCTCACCCCCAAACCGCGCGGGCGGCGGGTCGAGGCGCACACCTGACCCGAGGAATCTTCGGACACCTACGAACCCGGGAGCGAACATGACTTCGGTGCTGAGCCGGCCAGAGACCGATCGGTCCGGCGACGAGAACCAGTGGACCAAATGCCCTGCCTGCACATCTCTGCTCTACCTGCGCCGGTTGAAGCGCCAGGACTGGGTGTGCCCGGAGTGCACCCACCCCCTGCGCCTGACCGTGGACGACCGGCTGGCGTTGCTGCTCGACCCGGGCTCGTTCCGCCGCTTCGACGCGGACCTCGGGCCGATGGACGTCCTCGGTTTCACCGACTCCAAGCCCTACCCGCAGCGCATCGCGGAGGCCCAGAAGCGGACCGGCGCGCAGGAGTCGGTCGTCTGGGGGACCGGCACGATCGAGGACATGCCGCTCGTCGTCGCGGTCATGGCGTTCGAGTTCATGGGCGGCAGCGTCGGGGGCGTCACCGGTGAGCTGATCGCCCGCGCCGCCCGGCACGCCCTCGCCGAGCGGCTGCCGCTCCTGCTGGTCACCGCCTCCGGCGGCGCCCGCATGCAGGAGGGCGCGATCTCGCTGATGCAGCTCGCCAAGACCAGCCAGGAGATCGGGCGGCTGCGCGAGGCCGGGCTGCTGTGCGTCAACCTGCTCACCGACCCGACCTACGGCGGCGCGACGGCCTCGTTCGCCGTCCTCGGCGACATCGTGCTCGCCGAGCCGTCGGCCCGCATCGGTTTCGCCGGGCCGGGCGTCATCAAGCAGACCATCCGCCAGGACCTGCCGAAGAACTTCCAGCGCGCGGAGTCGCTCCAGGCCTGCGGCATGGTGGACGAGGTGGTGCCGCGCGACCGGCTGCGTCCCACGCTCGGCCGGCTGCTGCGCCTGCACTCCGGCACGACGCGGACGCCGGAGACGAAGGAGACGCCGGAGACGCCGCCCGCCCGCTCGCACGAGGCGCCGTACCTCACCGACCCCATCACCCTGGACCGCGTGCCCGCCACCGAGGTCGTACGCACCGCCCGCAACATCGACCGTCCCACCACGCTGGACTACTGCGGGCAGATCTTCGACGAGTTCTTCGAGCTGCACGGCGACCGCTCCTCCGCGGACGACAAGGCGATCGTCGGCGGGATCGGCCTGCTCGCCGGGCGTCCGGTGGTGGTGATCGGGCACCAGAAGGGGCACGAGACCCCCGAGCTGATCCGCCGCAACTTCGGCATGCCGCAGCCGTCGGGCTACCACAAGGCCCGGCGCCTGATGGACCACGCCGAGCGGTTCGGCATGCCGCTCGTCACCTTCGTGGACACCCCGGGCGCGTACCCGGGCGTCGAGGCCGAGGAGCGCGGCCAGGGCACGGCCATCGCCGAGTGCATCCTGCGCATGTCCCGCCTCCGCGTCCCGGTGCTCTCGGTCGTCACCGGGGAGGGCGGCAGCGGCGGCGCGCTCGCGCTGGCCACCGCCAACCGGCTGATGATCCTCCAGAACGCCTACTTCTCGGTGATCAGCCCCGAGGGCTGCGCGACGATCCTGTTCGGCAACGCCGGGCAGGCCGACCGCGCCGCCACCGAACTGCGCATCACGCCCCGCGACCTGCTGGAGCTCGGCGTGGTCGACGGCGTGATCCCCGAGCCCTCGCAGGGCGCGCACAGTGACTGGGCGGCCACGGGAACGGCCGTCCGTGAGGCGATTTTGGCCGGACTAGCCGAACTATCCCCGTTGACGGCCGACTCTCTCGTCAAGGATCGGTACAGCCGCCATACTCGCTTCGGTGATCCGGATCGTCAGCTCCCCATCGGCCGGTGGTGAGGATGAGCGAGGAGACAGTCGACGTGCACGAGCAATCGAACGGGGACGGATTAAACGGGGACGTGACGCTGGCCGACCTGCGGCATGAGGTGCGCCAGCTCATCTCGGACGTCGGCCGGCCCATCCGCCGGGTGAGCCTGCGGGCGGGCACGGCGGTCATCGAGGTCGAATGGGAGTCCAGTGGTCAGGTCGCGGAGGCACCCGCCGCCGCGCCCGCCGCGCCGGCGCGGGAGCAGCACGCCCCCGCCGCACCAGCCGCGGAGGCCGAGCCGGCCGCCGACCGGCACCGCATCGTCGCGCCGCTCGTCGGCACCTTCTACGGCGCCCCCTCCCCGGGCGCGGAGCCGTTCGTCAGCGTCGGCGACGTCGTGCAGCCGGGCAAGCAGGTGGCCATCGTCGAGGCGATGAAGCTGATGAACGCGGTGACCGCGGACCGCGCGGGCACGGTCGTGTCGGTCGAGGTGAGCGACGGCGAGTTCGTCGAGTTCGGCCAGACGCTCATCGTGATCGAGCCCGCCGACGGTTCCGAGTAGGGGTGAGCAGATGTTCCGCAAGGTGCTCGTCGCCAACCGCGGCGAGATCGCGTTACGGGTGATCCGCGCCTGCAAGGAGCTCGGCATCCGCACGGTCGCCGTCTACTCGACCGCGGACGCCGACTCCCTGCCCGTGCGTCTGGCCGACGAGTCCGTCTGCATCGGCCCGCCCGCGTCCCGTCTCAGCTACCTCAACGTGCCGAACATCATCGGCGCCGCCCTCAAGACCGGCGCCGACGCGATCCACCCGGGGTACGGGTTCCTGTCGGAGGACCCGTACTTCGCGGAGATCTGCGCCGACAACGGGATCACCTTCGTCGGCCCGCCGCCGGAGGTCATGGAGCACCTCGGCGACAAGTCGACGGCGCGCAAGCTGATGCAGGACGCCGGGCTGCCCCTGCTGCCCGGCACGGTCAGCCCGATCGTCTCGGTCGAGGAGGCCCTCTCCCTGGCCGACGAGATCGGCTACCCCGTGGTGCTCAAGGCCTCCGCCGGGGGCGGCGGCCGGGGCATCACCGTCGTACAGCGCTGTGAGGACCTGCCGGAGGCCGTGCGCGCGACCCGCGCCAACGCCCAGGCGCTCTTCAAGGACGCGGCGGTGTACCTGGAGAAGTACCTCACCGGCGCCCGCCACATCGAGGTGCAGGTGATGGCGGACGACTACGGCACCGTCGTGCACCTCGGCGAGCGCGACTGCTCGGTGCAGCGGCGCAAGCAGAAGCTGATCGAGGAGTCGCCCTCCCCCGTCGTCGACGCGGACCTGCGTCAGCGCATCGGCCAGGCCGCCGTCGACGGCGCCCGCTTCGTGGGGTACCGGGGCGCGGGGACGATGGAGTTCCTGCTGGACGGTGAGGGCCGCTTCTGGTTCATGGAGATGAACGCCCGCATCCAGGTGGAGCACCCGGTCACCGAGATGGTGACCGGTGTGGACCTGGTCCGCGAGCAGCTCCGCGTCGCGGCCGGCGAGCCGATGTCCCTGACGCAGGACGCGATCGAGCTGCGCGGCCACGCGATCGAGTGCCGGGTCAACGCCGAGAACGCCGGCGCCGGGTTCGCCCCGACGCCGGGGCGGCTGGACCGCTTCGACGCGCCGGGCGGGCCGTGGGTGCGCCTGGACACCCACTGCCTGGCGGGCAGCCGGGTGCCGCCGTACTACGACTCCTTGATCGCCAAGCTGATAGTGTGGGGGCCCGACCGCGACGCCGCGCTCGACCGGATGGCACGGGCCCTCGACGAGTTCCAGATCGAAGGGCGCGGCGTGCACACCACGATCGAGCTGCACCGTCGGGTCCTCGAACACCCGGACTTCCGGGCCGGAAGCGTCACCACCCAGTTCCTCGACCAGTACTTGAGCACCAATGGCACGCCGCCATAGCCTGAATCATCCCCGTGAGCAGCACGGGCCTGTGGCTACGGGTTGGCGTCGGGAACTCCTCCGGAGCGGTTCGAGCGGCAGGAGGTTCCCGCAATGGCAGAAGGTGATTCCAGATGGACCGAGAGAAGTCGACCCGTGCCCACGACGGTGAGCTCGACGAGACCATGGAGTCCCTGCGAGAGTCGATCGGCAGGATGCCGCGCGATATGACCAAGCGGTTGATCGCCGACGTCGTCGGCACGCGCAACGGCCGCGAGAAGGGCTCCGGAGCCCCGGCCAAGCGCTAGAGCGTTCAGCACCACCCGCGGGTGCGGGCCGTCACGTCCCCACGGCTCGCGCCGGCGAGGCGGCGGATTCGGGGATCCGCCCACCTCAGAGCGGGCGCCACTCCTGGCATGCGGGCGAGATCAACATCACAAGATTCCGGCGCGCGGGGCGAGGGCGTCGGCGGGGTCCGCGCACGGTTCGGGGTCGCCCACGCCCCAGGTCTCGTACTGCGCCTGCCGCAGCGTGCACGGGTCGAACACCCAGCCGTGGGCGTAGAACCCCGGGTCCAGGTTGGTGCGGTGGACGAGGACCGCGTCGCAGGTCACCGTGAACGGGCCGTTTCCCGGCTCGGGTCCGTCCCCGCAGTACCCGACGACGTCCTGCAGCCACCGCCGGTAGTCCGTGCCCGACTCCAGGCCCGCGGTCGCCGGCGCGAACCGTCCCGGGGGCATGTACGCGCCCGCGTTGGGGCTGCCTTCGAGGTTGGAGAACTTCACCGGGTCGACCTCGTTGAACCGGAACACCTCCGGGTACTGCCTGGCGTACAGGTCGATCGAGGTGTACTTGCGCCAGTCGTTCAGCGTGTAGCCGAGGTACCCGGGGTCGAAGGTGGACGGCGACATGTTGGTCACCCCGACGGCCAGGCGGGTGTTCCCGGCGATGCCGTCCGCGCTGAGGATCGCGTCCATCGCCGCCGAGGACCGCAGCGGGTCGTCGTCGGAGAGCCGCGAGACGTCCATCATGCCGACGAGCTGGGTGCGGGGAAACTGCGAGGCCATCGCGCGGAACGTGCCACGCCAGGCCGCCGCCTGCCGGAGCGGGTCGGCGTCGGGGGGCGTGCAGTCGGAGGACCAGTCGAAGTCCCCCGCGTCCAGGAAGCCGTCGCCGTTGGCGTCCCGCTGGTAGCGGCCGTCGCAGTCGGTGATCGGCGGGTACCACATCTCGGGGTACCGGGGCGTGCCCGCGCCGCCGACGTAGATCGCGCCGAGGTTCAGGTGCTCGTCGAACTCCGCCGCCACCCGGGCGGTCGCGTTGTTGAACATGTCCCCGGCAAGCGTGTCCCACGGGGTGAATCCGATGGACGCGCCGCCCGGGCCGTCCAGGTACCGCACGAGCGGCTCGGCGAACCCGTCCGCGGGGTCCTGGACGTACCACAGGGGTGTGGCGTTCCCGCCGACCTCGATGATGACGACGACCGGCAGCGTCCGCCCGGGGGCGTGGGTCGCGGCGTAGGACAGGGCCGCCCTGATGCGCGAGGTGTCCAGGCTGCCCGGCCCGGACGGCTGGAGCTGCCGCCAGGCCAGCACCACCGCGATGCCCCGTACCCAGGACGGGATCTCGCCGCCGGACTCGATGTAGGCGTAGGCGCCGTCCATCGGCGTGTCCGCCCAGCCGCCGGTGACGTACACGCCGCGGGTGAGCGTCTTGACCGAGGTCACGGGCGGGTTGTGCGGGGTGAACCCGACCGGCGCGGACCTGAGGCCCGCCTCGTCCACCATCACCGCGGTGTACGGAACGCCGTCGCCGAGTTCCCGGGTGTCGACCACCTGCCGCAGCCGGCCGTCCTCGCAGGCGGGGGTGAGGCGGGGCGCGGGGGCGGTCGCGCGGGCGGGGACGAGCAGCAGCCGCGCGGGGCAGCCGTCCGCCCGCAGGGTGATGATCCCGGACACCTTGCCGTGGCCGCCGAAGTCGCTGAGGAAGGACAGGCCGGGGGCGCCGCACCTGTAGCCGAGCGCCTCGGCGAGCATCACGACGACCAGACCGAGCGCCCGCAGCTTCGTCAGCATCTGACTCATGCCCCTACTCAGGTTTTCGGCGTCCTGTGTCGGCCAAAACCTAAACTCCGATCGGTTGGATCGGGTGAATGCCGGTGGTACGGCGGAGGGACGGCGAGCGAAGTGATCAGCCCCGCCGGCGGGGTCAGTGCTTCCAGCGCAGGCGGGCGGCGACCTCCTCGGGGCTCGCGTCCGCGAACAGGGCGATCTCGCCGCGGCGGACGGCGGCGACGGTGTCGATCAGCGGCTCGCCGAGCGCGTCCTTCAGGACGGGGTCGGCCTCGAACGCCTCCACGGCCGCGCCGAGGGACGACGGCAGCGGTGTGACCCCCTCGACGGTGACGGGGTCGGCCTCGACCGGGTCGGGCAGCGTCTCGCCGGCGATGCCCGCGCGACCGGCGGCCAGCAGCGCGGCCAGGGCGAGGTACGGGTTGGCCGCCGCGTCGAAGCACTTGACCTCGACGTTGGCCGCCCGCGCGCGCTCGCCGATCGACCCGGTGACGAACCGCAGCGCGGCCTCGCGGTTCTCCAGCCCCCAGCAGGCGTACGCGCCGGCCCAGTGCGAGGGGACGAGCCGCAGGTAGCTCGCCACGGACGGCGCGCCCACGGCGAGCAGCGCGGGAAGGCGGGACAGGATGCCCGCCGCGAAGCCCTCGCCCTCGGCGGTCATGCCGTAGCGGCGGTCGCCGCCCGCCATCAGGTCGGCGCCGTCGCGCCACAGGCTGAGGTGGACGTGCCCGCCGTTGCCCACGCCCCCGGCCAGCACCTTCGGCGAGAAGCTGGCGCGCAGGCCGTGGTCCAGGCTGACGGCGCGGATCGTCTCGCGGGCCAGCACGGCGGTGTCGGCGGCCCCGACCGGGTCCTCGGCCGCGACCGAGACCTCGTACTGCCCGGCGGCGTACTCGGGGTGGATCTGCTCGACCACCGCCCCGGCCACCGCCAGCGCCTCGACGATGTCGCGCAGGTAGCCGGCGCGTTCGGTGAGCCGCGTCATGCCGTACGCGGGGCCGGTGCAGGCGGGAACGAACTCGTCGCCCTGCCCGACGGAGGCGGCCCACTCGACCTCGAAGGCCGCCTTGACGGTGAACCCCTCGGCCGCCAGGCGTTCGGTCTCGCGGCGGGCGAGGTGGCGGCCGTCCAGCGGATGGGGGTCGCCCTGCTGGTCGTACCGGTCGGCGGGGGCCCACGCCCAGCCGGGAAGCGGGGTGAGCACGGCCAGGCGGTGCAGGTCCGGGTACAGGCGCAGGTCGCCGACGGGGCCGCCGGCGAAGCGGCCGGTGACGATCGAGTCGTCCACGAGGAAGGCGTCGAACACCGGCGAGGCGCCGATGCCCCAGGCGGCGGCGTGCTCCAGCCGCGCGAGGGGCACGGCCTTGACCCGGGTCAGGCCGCTGGTGTCCACCCACGTCACGGCGACCGCGGTGACGCCGCTCGCGGCGAGCCCTCCGGCGGCCTTCCGCGCGAGCTCACCCCGTCGCGCGCGCTCTCGCTGGTCCATGCCGCCATCTTCTCCCGCCGCGCCCGGCCGATGTCGACACGTTCGGCGCGCCGCGCGGTGACCGATCGGGGCAGGTGCGGTGACGAAACTCACAATCCACCTGCGGGGCGGTGAATACCGGCATAGGGGCAGCTCGTGGGGGTCATTCAAGATCGACGAAATCGGCGTGAATTTTCACGATCGTTCTCCCCGCCAAATGTGGCTTTTACCCCGTACCGTTGGACCCGGGGGGTTTCCACTGCGCTAATCCGGGCAGTCCGGTCGAGTTCACGCCGACCGTTGACCGTCCGAATGGAAGGCCGTGCCCGCCGGGGGAACCGGGACACGCCTTCCGAGTGACGGCGGCAGACCTGGCCGAATGACGGATGGCACCACGGAAGAGAGTCGTGATGACGAACGAGATCGCCGACAACACCGGCAGCGCCGGTAGCGCGGACAGCGCCGCCAACAGCGCCGCCAACAAGGCGGCGGCGCGCGCGCTGGCGGCGCGGCTGCCCGGATGGACCGTCTGGTACGGCGAGCACACCCGGCGCTTCTGGGCGATGCCGCGCTCGGCCGTGCCCGCCGGGACGCGGATGCCCGAAGGCGGCACCATCGAGGAGCTGGAGGCCGCGGTCCACCACATGCTGGGGACGGCGCCGCGTACGGAAGGCGCGCCCGCGCCGTGGCCGGAGCCTCCGGCCCAGGACCCCCTCAGGGCCGCTCCGGGCCACCTGGACCCGCAGCAGCACCGCCAGCCGGTCGGCGCCAACGGCTGACGCGAGGCGACCCCACCCCGCGACGCCTGACGACGGGCGTCGCGGCCGATTACGTACCGGACGACGGCCGAGGCGATCCCGCTCGCGATCGAGTACGACCCGCAGCCGCCGTTCGACGCCGGATCGGTCGCCAAAGCACCGCAAAAGGCACGAGACTTCCTCGCCTCGGGCGCGCTGCGTCGCTGTCCGGCATCCGGCTGAGGGTAGGGCCACCCGACGCCGGAAAAACGCGGGGTCTCCACGCGCCCGGAGGGGCGGGGTGGCTCGTAAGATCCCGGTATGGCGGAGGTCTTGGTGCGCGACGGGACGTGGGCGTTCGACGGCGACACCATCAGGATCGTCCCGTCCCGCGACCGGCACGTGCACAAGCTGCGGCAACTCGTGGGCGAGCGGTCGGTGCCGCTCATGGCCGTGGCCGGCATCGCCTACGAGCCCGGCCGCAAGGGGGGACGGCTGAGGTTGCGGCTGCGGGAGGGCGCCGACCCCTTCGAGCAGGCCGCGCGCGGGCGCATCCCCGACTCCGCCGACCCCTACCAGCTCGCCGTCGACCAGGACCGCACGGGCGTCGCCGAGTACTTCGCCGACGAGGTGCGCAACGCGCTGGTGATCGAGCGGGTGCCGGAGGGCCCCTGCGACCACTACCTGCTGCCCGGACCGGCGGTGCCGCTGACGGCCTCGGCGGGCGACGGCACCGCGACGTTCGACGGCGCGTCGATCCGCCTGGACTGGAACTGGGCGACCGAGACGGGCAAGCGGTCGGCCGGCCCGCAGATCGTCTCGCTGAAGGACCTGGCCGGCGTGGACTGGACGCCCGCCGCCGGACTGGAGAACGGGCACATCCGCTTCCGCGTCGCCGGCGTGAACACCCGGATGCCGCCCAAGCACGACCCGTCGTGCCTGGTCCTGTGGGGCATGGACAAGGAGACGCGGACGTTCGCGATGCTGCTCGCGGCGATCGCCGCGCGGCTGCCGCACCCGCTGGCCCCCTCGGACGCGCACGTGCACGACGCGGCCGCGGTGGAGGCCGCCCCGTCCGACGCTCCCGCGCCCGGACCGGCCGGGTCCGGCGACACGACCGCCGGCGGGAGCGACGCGGACGCGCTGCTGCGCCGCCTGCGCGAGCTGGGCGAGCTGCGCCGCGAGGGCGTGCTCACCGAGGAGGAGTTCACGACCGCGAAGCAGGCGCTGCTCCGCCGGTTGTGAGCGGTGTGACCGGTTTGCGCGTCAGCCGGGCGCCGTCCGGGCCAGGGGGAACGCGTCAGAGCGCGACGAACGTGAGCCCGCGCCGCTTCAGCCGCGGGATCACCGTGCGCAGGGCCTTCAGCGTCTCCGAACGGTCGCCGCCGCCGTCGTGGCACAGCAGGATCGCGCCCGGCCGGCAGGCCAGCATGCTCTGGGTGATGTGCCGCGTACCCGGACGCGACCAGTCGCGGGGGTCGACGTTCCAGTCGATCGGGATCATGCCGTGGTCGTCCGCCGTGTGGACCACCCGGCGCGACCACGAGCCGCCCGGCGAGCGGAAGAACCGCGCGGCGACGCCCGTGGCGTCCGAGATGCGCTCCTGCGCCTCCACGATCTCGGACGTGATGCGCTTGCCCGGCAGCCGGTTGAACGGGATCGGGTGGTGCATGGTGTGGTTGCAGAGCTGGTGCCCGGCCTGGACGATGCGCTCGGCCAGCCGCGGATACCGCTTCACCTGGATGCCGATGAGCGAGAACGTCGCCCGCACGTCGTGCTCGTCCAGCAGGTCGAGCATCTTCGGCGTCCACTCCGGGTGGGGGCCATCGTCGATGGTGAGCGCGATGGCGTTGCCCGGCGCGGCGGGCGTGAGGTCGATCAGGCTGTGCACGGGCTGGTGGTGGGCCTTCAGGTGCGACGGCGTCCACTCCGAGGGCGGCTTGGCGTGACGCGGGCGTTTCGCCGCGGGCTTACGCGCCAAGGTGCGCCCGGCGACGGGCGGGACGGCGGGCGTCGTCACAGCGTCACCCACGATCAGGGAAGCGAGAGTCAACGCACCGAGAGCCTGCAGGGCACGGCGACGGCCGAGCTCGCTATCCTCCACGGTCACACCGTACTCACCTATCGCGGGAATTGCCCTGACTGACAGGACCGGTCAGGGTAACCGTGAGGTAGAGGTCACTACGCCGGAGAGCAAGCGAGCCCGCCGGACGGGCAGGGGCCGAACACGCCGGCGACCGGCCCCGGAATTCCAGGACCGGCCGCCGGCGCACATGCGGGCCGGGTGGCCGCCCGGCGCCGCCTCAGCTTCGGCCGAGGCGGGGAACCGCGTCGATGAGGGAGCGGGTGTAGCCGTCCTTGGGCGTGCCCACCACGTCCTCGGTCGGCCCCATCTCGACCAGCCTGCCCCGGTGCATCACCGCGACGACGTCGGAGACGTACCGGACCACGGCGAGGTTGTGGGAGATGAACAGCATCGAGAACCCCAGTTCCTCGCGCAGCGAGCGGACCAGGTTGAGCACCGCGCCCTGGACGGACACGTCCAGGGCCGAGGTGATCTCGTCGGCGACCAGCACCTCGGGCCTGGCGCAGAGCGCCCGTGCGATCGCCACCCGCTGGCGCTGGCCTCCGGACAGCTCGCGAGGGTAGCGCCCCGCCAGCGCGGCGGGCAGCGATACCAGCGACAGCAGCCGCTCCACCTCCGCCTGGCGGGCGGCCCTCGGCAGGCGCAGCCCCTCGGCCACCGACGCGCCCACGGTCATGCGCGGGTCGAGGGAGGCCTGGGGGTCCTGGAAGACCATCTGCACCCGCCGCTGATCGCATCCCTCGACGGCGCCGGTGTACGGCACAAGGCCGGCCACCGCCCTCGCGAGTGTGGACTTGCCCGACCCCGACTCCCCCACCAGGCCGACGATCGCCCCGGAGGGGATCTCCAGTGTGACGTCGTCGACGGCGGTGAACGCGCCGAACCGTACGGTCAGGTTCTTGATGATCATCAAGCCTCCCAGCAGGCGACGCGGTGCGCCTTGCCGTGATCGACCAGGGGTGGGCGCTGCGCGCACCGGGCGGTGGCCAGCTCGCAGCGGGCCGCGAAGGCGCAGCCCCCGGCGGTCCCGTCTGCCTCGGCGAGCTCGGCGGGCGACGGCTGGCGGCCCGGGATGCTCGCCAGCGGCCGTGACCTGTCGGTCTCCATGTCGGGCAGCGAGGCGACCAGCGCGCGGGTGTAGGGGTGCGCGGCTCCGGAGGCCAGCTCCTCCACGGGCAGTTCCTCGACCACGCGCCCCGCGTACATCACCACGACCCGGTCGCACAGTTCTCCGACCACGGCGATGTCATGGGAGATGAACAGGGTCGCCGCGCCGGTCTCGTCGGTCACCTCGCGCAGCAGCCGGAGTATCTGCCGCTGCACGGTCACGTCGAGGGCGGTGGTCGGCTCGTCGGCGATGATCAGCCGGGGCGAGCCCATCAGGCCCATCGCGATCACCACGCGCTGCCGCATGCCGCCGGACAGCTCGTGCGGGTGCTGGCGGGCCCTCCTGGCGGGCTCCGGGATGTGAACGTGCCCGAGCCGGTCCAGCGCCCTGCCCCTGGCCTCGGCGCGGCTCGCGCCCTGGTGGACCGTCGCCACCTCGGCGAGCTGCCCGCCGACTTTCAGCGCCGGGTTGAGCGAGGCCATCGGGTCCTGGAAGACCATCGCCAGCGACGTTCCGAGCAGCTTGCGGCGCTCGGCCTCCGGCAGCTCGCGCACATCGGCTCCGCACAGCCGCAGCCGTCCCGCGCTCACCTCGCCCGGGTACGGGACCAGCCCGCCGATCGCCGAGGCGGTCAGGCTCTTCCCGCTGCCCGACTCGCCCACCAGGCCGATGATCTCGCCGGGCGCGATGGTCAGCGACAGGCCGCGCACCGGCGTCACGCCGCCGGGGAAGGCGACGGTCAGGTCCCGCACCTCCAGCACCGCCTCGGGGGCGGGTTCGCCGAGGCCGGTGGTATCGGGAGCGGCCCGGAGCCGGGCCTTGCGCGCCGGGGTCGGTTTGCGCGACGCCGCGTTCGCCAGGGCGTCCCCGAGCAGGTTGAACCCGATGCCCGCGAGGGCGACCGCGACGGCGGGGCCGAGGGCGACGGCCGGGGTGGCGTAGATCCGGCTGAAGCCGTCGAAGAGCAGCCGTCCCCAGTCGAACGACGGCGGCTGCACGCCGAGGCCGAGGAAGGACATCCCGGCGAGCGCGAGGAGCGCGCCGCCCAGCGCCTGGGTGAGGTTGAGTATCAGGGGTTCGGCGATGTTGGGCAGGATGTGCCGTGTCATGACGCGCCGGCGTGGGACGCGGAGCATGCGGGCGGCGGCCACGTAGTCGGCCTTGGCGACCGAGGCCGCGAGCGTCTGGGTGAGCCGGGCGAAGCCCGGGGCGATGGCGGCGCCGATGCCGAGCACCGCCCCTCGCGCGCCGAGCCCGGTGACCACCGCGATGAACATCGAGAGCAGCAGGCCGGGGAAGGCGACCAGCGCGTTGACCGTGCCGGTGACCAGGCGTCCCAAGCGGCGGGGCAGCACCGAGGGGAGCGCGCCGAGCACGGTGCCCGCCCCCGCGCCGATGAGCGTGGCCAGCAGGGCGAGGGTGAGCGAGAGCCGTCCCGCGACGAGCACCCGGGCGAGGATGTCGCGGCCCAGGTTGTCGGTGCCGAGCGGGTGCGCGGCCGATGCCCCCTGGAGGATGGCCGCGGAGTCGATGCGCTCGGCGGTGGCGCCCCAGATCGGCGGCCCGATGATCGCGAGGATCACCATGAGCGCGACCAGGACCGCCCCGGCGAGCCCGGCCGAGGTCCGCAGCGGGTGCCGCATCAGGTCTCCTTCAGCGCGGAGGTGGGGTCGAGCAGGCCGAGCAGCAGATCGACGAGGAGGTTCACCACCAGCACGATCGCGCCGTAGACGAGGATCACGCCCTGGGCGACCGGATAGTCCTTCTGGGTGATGGACTCCACGACCCGGAGCCCGAGGCCCGGCCAGGCGAAGACGTACTCCACCAGCACGCTCCCGGCGATCAGGCCGGTCAGCAGCAGCCCGCCCACGGTCAGGGTCGCGGTGAGCGTGTTGGGCAGCACGTGCCTGAGGTATAGACGGGCGGTCGGCAGTCGCTTGGCACGCGCGAGCCTGATGTAGTCGGTGCCGAGCTCGCGCAGGGTCTCCACGCGGGAGATCCTGGCGATCATCGCCATGGGCGCGATGGCCAGGGCGGCGATCGGCAGGAGGTAGGACTCGGGCCCTGCCTTGCCCGCGGGCGGGAGCCAGCCGAGCCCGATCGCGAACACCGTCACCAGGGCGATCGAGTAGAGGAACTCCGGCACCGCGACGGCCGCGCCGGTCGCCGAGGTGAACGTCACCTCGGTGCCCCTGTTGCGGCCGTTCTCGGTGCGGATCGCGGCCCACATGCCGAGCGGCACCGCCGCGAGAAGTGCCACGACGGTCGCGCTCAGGGCGAGCGCGACGGTGTTGGGCAGCCGGGCGGCGATGATGTCGCCGACCGGCTCCCCGCTGAGGAACGACGTGCCGAAGTCCCCGCCGAGCACGTGGCGGACGTAGGACACGAGCTGGGACAGGATCGGCTGGTCGAGCCCGAGCGCCTCGCGCCTGGCCTCGACCAGCTCGACCGGCGCGGCCGGGCCGAGCGAGGCGCGCACGGGGTCGCCGGGGATCAGGTGGATCATCCCGAAGGACGCGACGAGGAGCACCGCGAGCGAGATGGCGAACCGGACGACGCGCCGCAGCACGAGCCCGCCGCGCACCCGTCCGGCGAGCGCCCGCCGCGGGCCCGCGGCGGGCGGGCGGGTCGGCTCGGCCATTCAGCCTCCCTCGGCCAGCCGGATCGAGGTGGGCGCGAACAGGCCCGCCGTCATGTCGAACGTGGCGTTCTTGGCCGCGATCAGCGCGGTGTTCTCCACGACCGGGATCAGGTCGGCGTTGTCGAACAACGCCGACTCCGACTCCAGCCAGAGCTTGCAGCCCTCCGCGGCCGGCGTGAGCGCGGCCTCGGCCACGAGCTTCTCGTAGCGGGCGTTGGCCAGGTGGGCGAAGTTGGCGCCCTTCGGCGCGGCCGGTCCCGACAGGAACCCGACGAGCTGGGAGGGCAGCGTGACACCGATCGGCAGCCAGGCGACGTCCCAGTCCTGGGTGACGTTGAGCGACTCCGCCATCTTGGTGTCGATGACGCCGTTCAGCGTGACGTCTACGCCCGCCTTCTTCCACGCCGCCGCCAGGTACTCGGCCGCGGCCTGCACGCCCGCGCCTCTGGTGGTGGCGTACAGCAGGCGCAGGGTGAGCTTGTGACCGTCCTTGACGCGGACGCCGTCGGGACCGGCCTTCCAGCCGGCGGCGTCCAGCGCCGCGGACGCGGCGGCCTCGTCGAAGGCGGGGACGTGACCGGCGACGGTGTCGCCTTGGCAGGGCCGTGGTTCCTGCACCAGCCCGGTAGCGGGGCGCCCGGTTCCGCTCGAGGAGATCCCGGCGAGCTCCTTGAGGTTGACCGCCTGAGTGAGCGCCTTGCGCACCGCCGGGTCCTTGGTGGGACGGTCGTCACCCTGATGGTAGAAGAACTGCCCGTTACCGGCCGATATGACGGTCTTGCCGATGCCCGGAAGGGCCTCCAGCCGCGCGCGGTCGGGGCCGTAGACGACCCCGCCGTTGAGGCCGCCGGAGATCAGCAGGTTGGCCGTGGTCTGCTCGTTCGGCACGACCTTCAGCACGACCTTGGCCGGCTGGCCGGGGTTCTTGGTGGTGGCGCCGCCGGGCCCCCAGGCGTAGTCCTCGCGCACCTGGAACGTGTAGTGGTCGCTCGGCACCGCCTCGGTGAGCTTGTAGGCCCCGGAGCCGGAGGTGCCGTGGGCCAGCACCGAGCGGTCCTTGACCCCTTTACCGCAGACGACGAAGATCACAGGCGCGCTCTCCAGGATGAAGCTGAACGGCTTCGGGGTGGACAGCGTCACCGTTCCCGCCGCCTCGTCCGCCTCGGCCTTCATCCCGATTGGGACGAACACGCCGTAGATGGGCGACTTGGTGGCCGGGTCGGCGATGTGGTTGACGTTCTCGGCCACGTCGGCGGGGGTGAGCTTCGAGCCGTCGGAGCAGGTGACGTCCTTGCGAAGCGTGAAGGTGACCGAGTCGGGCTTGACGTCCCACTTCTCGGCCAGTCCGGGGACGATCTTCCCATCGGGCCCGTAGTGGACGAGGGTGTCGTAGGCCATCGACAGCACGGTGTTGGTGACCGACAGCACGCCCATGGCCGGGTCGAGCGCACCGGGGTCTGCGCCGATCGCGAAGGTGAAGGTGCCGCCTTCGGCGGGGCCGCCTGACCGGGTGCCCTCCGCACCTCCGCATGCGGCCGCGAACAGACTGAGGGCGCCGAGCATGGCCGCCGCTCCTGTGTTTCTCATCAAGACTCCAGGGAGCTGGGGTGATGCCCCACATTCGCCGGTTCCCGGCGATCCTTCTTCGTCCCCGCCGACGAAAAGTGGAGGGCTCGTCGTACTATCGCCCGAAGATCCGCATCTGGAGCATCGCGGCCAGCCGTGCGTCGGGGTCGGCCATGTCCAGGCCGCTGATCTCGATGAGCCGCTTCAACCGGTAGCGGAAGGTGTTGGCGTGGACGTGCACCGTCGCCGAGGCGGCGTTGACGTCGCCGAAGGCGTCCAGGTACGCCCGGAGGGTGGCGGCCAGCTCGCTGCCGTGCTCGGCGTCGTAGGCGAGCAGCCGCTCGTACGGCCCCGTGGGCGTCTGTTCCTCGGCCTGCACCAGGTCTGCGAGCTGAAGCAGCAGCGACTCGAAGTGGACGCCGGTGTATCCGGCGACCGCGCCGGACGCCTCGCGGGCGCGCAGCACCCGCAACGCGCGGTCGGCGTCGGCCCGGGACCTCGCCACCTCCGCCAGGTTGCGCGCCATCCGCCCCACGCCGATGTTGGCCGCGTGGCGGGGGCCGACGCGGGTGAGGAAGCTTTCGGCGACCCGCACGGCCCGCGCCTCCTCCTCGCCGCTCCCGTGCATGGGCAGGATGGCGTAGGCCACCGAGCCGACCACCGCGGCGGCCGCCTTGGGATGGATGGCGCCGACGTGCAGGGCGAGCGCGTCGCAGAACCGCTGCCCGTCGCTTTCCCTGCGTGCGGCGTCGAGGTCGCCGCCGCCGCTGAGCTGGGCGGCGAGCACGCAGAGCCGCTCGCTCGCGACGCCGAGCCTGCCCGCGGCCTCGGCAGCGTCCCCGCCGCCCGCGAGAACGGTCGACAGCAGGTCGGCCCGCAGCCGCCGCCGGGTGTCGGCCCCGGCCCGCTGCCGCAGCAGGTGCAGCGCGACGATCGCGGCGGCGTCGGCGAGCGCCTGCCGGCGCTGCGGGCTCAGCGGCTCCCGCACCGCGGCCCAGATGGAGCCGAGGATCTCGTCGCCCGAGCGCACGGCGACCGCCGCCCGGTTGAGGCTGTCGTCGTTCAGCTCTATGTAGACCGGCTCTCGGCTCTGGTAGAGCTCCCGGAAGAAGCCGCGCTCCTCCAGCATCCGCCGGTACCGTACCGGCACCTGGCGGCGGAGCACGGTCTCGACCCTGCCCGCATCGGCCTCGTCCTGCCGCCCGGAGTACGCCAGCACCCGTGAGGACCGGTCCTCGATGGTGATCGGGGCGTCGAGCAGCGCGCACACGGCGTTGGCCAGCGCGAACAGGTCGTCGATCGGGGCCTCCTCCGAGCCTGTGACGTCGCCCTCGGCCAGCAGGGAGCGCAGCAGTGCGGCCACCTGCGCCCACGACGCGGCCCTGGTGAGGCCCAGCACCGCCACCCCGGTCTGGCGGACCTTCGCGCGGACGCGGTCGTCGGCGTCGAACGGCTGCTTGACGATGACGCCCGCCGCCGGGCCGGCCGCGTCGAGCAGAGCGCAGACCTGATCGGGGCGGTCGACCCCGACGGCGAGCAGGACGCCCCCCGCGGGCAGGAGCAGCTCGTCGAGGGGGTCGTAGATGTGTACGCCGGTGACCTCGGTGTCGAGTTCCCCGGGCGAGGCGGCCACGTCGAGCACGGTGCTCCCCAGGTCCTCAAGGATGCGCCGGAGGCTGGCACGCGGCCGATCGCTCATCTGCGTACGATAGTGGACATAAATTGACATTATTCGCTCAAGCGACCAATCGCCGCAGTGTCAGGCACTCGGCAGCGCCCGGCAGTCTGGTGCCCGCCCTCCTCCGGCTCCTCAGGCGATCTTGGGTGTGGCACGCACGCCGAGGTGGACGTACGGCGAGCCGTCGGCGAGCTCGTAGAAGACGGCAGACATCCACTGCGGCTCCCCCTCCGGGCGGCCGACGAAGGTGGTGTCGTCCACGGGGACGAGGTCGAACTCCACGGGCGGCTGCAACCCGGCGAGGGCGCCGGTGGCCTCGCTGAGAAGCGAGAGCCTGCCGTCGCGGACCGTCAGCGTCATCCGGCTGCCCGCCCGCTCGTACACCCCCGCGTACCGCTCGACGTCGGTCTCGAACGGCTCGGCGGGCGGTCCGAGCACAGGAGGCACGGCCAGGCCGATGAGCTGGTCGAAGAGCTCGGTGGCGACCGCGTGCTGGAAGGCGGCGGTGTGGCCGCCGTTGGCCAGCAGGCAGACCACCGTCTCGGTCTCGGGGACCATCCAGAGCATGGCGGCCTGGCCGATGGTGTTGCCGGCGTGAGAGACGACGCGGCGGCCCTGCCACTCGTCCAGGATCCAGCCGATGCCCCACTGCTTGCCCAGGGTGTGCGGGTTCGGGATGTCCGCCTGCGGCTCCCACATCGCCCGGGGGTCGGCGAGCAGCCCGGTGCCGAGGTGGGCGCGGGCGAAGGCCACCACATCGGCGGGCCGGGCGCAGATCAGCCCGGCCGGGCCGCAGGAGCGCATCAGGCCCCAGGCGGGGGCGGGCCTGCCGTCGACGTGCCCCATCGCGCCGCGGAAGCGCAGGACGTCCTCCGGCAGGGTCCAGGTGTGGGTCAGGCCGAGCGGCTCGATGATCTGCTCACGCAGCGCCGCGTCCCAGACCTTGCCGGTGAGGCGCTCCACGACGCGCCCGGCGATGATGAATCCCGAGTTGCAGTACGACTGGGTGGCGCCGAGGGGGTGGTTCTGCGCGAGGTCGGCGCACGCCTGCACGTACTTCTCCACGCAGTCGTCACCCCGGCCGGTGTCGAGGAACAGGTCCCCGTCGATGCCGGAGGTGTGCGAGAGAAGGTGCCTGATCGTGACGGTCTTGGTCACCTCCGGGTCGGCGACCTTGAACTCCGGCAGCACCTCGATGACCGGGGTGTCGAGCGTCAGCCGTCCCGCCTCGACCATGAGCATGATCTGTGTGGCCGTCCAGACCTTGCTGACCGAGCCGATCTGGAAGAGGGAGTCGGTGGTCACCTCCACCCCTGTGTCCACGTTGAGCACGCCGGCGGCGAACTCGTGCACCTCTCCCCCGTGCAGGAAGGCGAGGTTCGCGCCCGGAACCTCGTATTCGGCGATCAGCTCCGCGAGGCGGGCGTGCCACCGACCGGGATCCACTGCTCCAGCCACTCGACGATCCTTTCGTTGTAGTCCACCCGATGGGACGGGCGGCCGTTGAGAATGAACAGGTGGGACGCGCCCGGGTAGCGGACCATCCGGACCGGCACCCCCTGCGCGCGCAACGCGGTGAACCACTGCTCGGCCTGGCCGACGGGGCACAGGTCGTCGTCCTCGCCGTGGAGGAGCAGCGTCGGCGTGGTCACCCGGGCCACGTGCGTCAGCGGGGACTGCTCCGCGATGTCGTCACGGCACTCATACGTCTTCAGGAAGTGTCCGAGCTCGGAGGTGGCGACCGTGTAGGCCACGGTGCTCCCGTCGGGGCACAGCCGGGGGTCTCCTGGCACCGCGATCCTGTAGAGGTCGCTGAGGGAGAGGCGAGGCATGACCGAACACTAGGCACCGTCCGGCGCGGCAACTTCGGTCTCCGCGACGAATCCGATCCGATCCATTGTGCTTCCGTACAACCCACGACCGACCGACGGAACGGGCGAACCCACCCCGCCGCGCCCCTCAGGAGGTGAGGACGGCTCGCCGCGCCACCACCCGACCCACGGCCGATCCCACGCCGTCCTGGCCCTCGGCACGCGAGGACCGGCTTGGACGTGCTTTGCGCCACACCCCTCGCTCCTCTGCGCCGTCCGCCGCCCCCTCGCCCGCGGGGCCTTTACGGCAAGCGGAAGAGACGACCGCCTTTACGGCAGCCAGGAGACACGGCCCCGCAGGATGCCATAGCCGACGAAGGCGACGGCGTCGATCAGCGTGTGCGCGACGACCAGCGGCATCGCCCGCCCCCACTTCTGGTACAGACGCCCGAACAACAGCCCCATCGCGACGTTGCCGATGAAACCTCCGAAGCCCTGGTACAGGTGGTAGGACCCGCGGATCAGCGACGACACCGCGACCGCGTGCCACGGCCGCCAGCGCAGCTCGGCCAGCCGGTGCAGCAGGTATCCGGCGACGATCACCTCCTCCAGCACGCCGTTCTGCGCGGCGGCGAGCAGCAGGACGGGGACGCGCCACCACGTGTCCGGGAGCGCGTCCGGCACGACGTCGAGGTTGACGCCCGCGCCGAAGGCGATGAGGTAGAAGACCAGCCCGGTGCCGCCGACCACGGCCGCGAGGACGGCGCCGCGCAGCACGTCCCTGCCCGGTTCGCGGGCGTCCACGCCGATGGTCCGCAGCGACCCGGCGGAGCGGGCGAGCAGATAGGCGACGAGGGCGACGGGCGCCAGGTCGAGGGCGAGGTCGACGAGTTGGAGCGCGAGGTCGAACCACGGCCGGCCGGGGGCCCGCGTGCCGACGAGGACGGCCTGCTGCCCGCTCAGCGCCCGCGGGGCGCTCAGCGAGCCGATCAGGGACACCAGCGCGCGCAGGCCGCTGGCGCCCAGCGACACCGCGAAGACCACGATGATCTCCATGCGGATCAGCCGGGGGGAGAACGCCGGCGCGACGACGGCGGCCGGGGGCGGCGGAGAGGCGTGCATGCCCGCAGCGTAGCCGTGACCGCATAAGCCCATCGACAGCATCGCCCACACCATGATTCGAACGCATCTTCGAAGAAATGGCCATCTGCCGCTTGTCCGCGTTGCGAGGCGGCCGAGAAGTTGATACTGCTTGCGCTAGCGAGCCCGCCGATCGATCAATTGATCTTTTTGGTGGGAGGTGGGCCGCGTGGCGAGGTCGAAGCGGTACAAACTGGTGCGCGGGCTGGAGGACGCCTCCACGGTCGTCCGGGCGACGACCGGCCTGCTACGGCACACGTCCAGCCTGCTGCGCCAGCTCGTGATGATCGTCGGCTGGCTGGTCCTGCTGGCGGGCTCGATCCGCCTGCTGCTCGACCCGCCGTCCCCGCTGTCCCCCGAGCACTTCCTGGCTCCGCTGGCGGGCGCGGCGGCCGTCTTCCAGGGCGTGATCAGGCCGCCTCTGGGGGCGGGAAAGTCACGGCGATGTGAACCGCCGGGAAACAATGGGGAATCGGAAGAATGACCTTTCCGGATTTATCCGTATGTGGCAACATGCTGAATCACCCATTGGCGTCCGGCACGGTTGCCGACGGACGGCGCCGCGACATTCAGCGTAGCGGACAATGGGCGGCAAACCACTAGATACCGGATAAAGACTGCGGTGATATGCACCGATTTTCGGTTTATATCGGACCGAAGACGGCCGGAATTTCGGATGACCGAGGAGATGGACGCGTGAATGAGACCTCCCGCCCACCGGGACCGGCGCCCGCCGGGCGGCACCGCACGGCGACGTACCGGCTCGTCGACCACGGGCTGGTGACGACGAGGTTCACCGTCACACCGTCCGAGGACGGGAGGTGGATCGAGCTCAGCGGGACCTGCCCAGGCTGCGAGGTCCGCGTCTCCTACGCGTGGCGTTACGCCGCCTCCCGCGAGCTGAGCATGCTCCCCCGGCCGGCGTCCCCCGCCGGGGCCCGGGAACTGGCGACGGCCTTCTGCGAGTGCGGGCACCCGCACGCGGAGCGGCCCGCCGGGGCCTGGGGGCAGGGGTGCGGGGCGTTCTGGCAGGTCGAGGTGCCGTGAACGCCCCACGGCGAGCGTGATGGGGTCATGAGCCCTTCGCCGACTTCAGCCCGGCGGCCGCGAAGATCTCGGCCTGTTCGTCCAGGGCCTTTCGCTCCTCGCGCGGGTTCCCGTTTCTGCGGGCCTCCTCAAGGCTTCTCGCGATGTGCTCGAACGCCTCGTCCATGTCTCCGAGCAGGCGGCTGCACCGGGCCAGGAAGATGAGCGTACTCGCCCGTTCCGGATTCCACGCCTTCAGCCCGTACATGCCGAGCGCGGCCTGGAGCAAAATGCGGGCGGTCAGGGCGTCGCCCTGCGCGAGGTGGGCCACACCGAGACCACGAACAGCCATCGCCTCGTGCAGGCCGTCGCCCACCTCGGCAGCCATCTCCCGGGCCCGCTGCAACAGCACCACGGCGTCTTCGATCCGGCCGAGATCGATGTACGCGTGCCCGACGACCATGAGGGCGTACCGTTCCCCGATCGCCGAGCCGGCGCGCCGGGCGACGGCGAGCTGCTGCAGGCCGTACTCGAGCGCCTCGGCGTAGAGATCCATTTCGATGTGGCGCGCGGCCAGGTTGCCGAGCGATCGAAGCTCGATGAACAGGTCGCCCAGCTCACGGCTCAGCTTCAACTCGGCGCGCATGTACGCGATCCCTTCCTCGTCGCGCTGGAGCTGCTGGCACGCCATGTAGAGCATGGACAGCGCGTGCGCCTCGTTGCGCCGATCGCCGAGCCGTCGCGTCACCGCCAGGGCCATGCTCCCGGTCGACATCGATTCGTCCCGGTAGCCGTTGGTGTAGAAGTGCCATTGCAACGCGAGGGTGAGGGCGGCCGCGAGGGCTGCGGTCACCTCGTCGGCGTCCCAGGTCTGGCCGATGAGCGCCAGCATGTTGGGCTGTTCGTAGTGCAGCCAGCGCTCGGCCTCGGTCACGTCCGCGAGCGGCAGCGGAGCCTGCGGGAGGTCGGGCGTCGCCGCGTGCACGCGGTGCGGATGGACGAGCCGCGCGGCCGCGGTGGCGGTGGCGATGAACAGGCCCAGCACGCGGCGGACGGCCTCCGTCCGGCGTTCCGGGGGCTCGGTGCCGACGGCGCGTTCCTGCGCGTACAGCCTCACCAGGTCGTGCATGGTGTAACGGCCGGGGGCCGGGCTGTCGATGAGGTTGGCGTCGGCGAGCCGCTCGATCGCCTGCTCGGCCTCGCGGGCAGGCACGTCCAGCAGCGTGGCCACGGTCTCCACCCCGAGCTCGGGGACGCGGACGGTGCCCATCAGGCGGAACGCCGTGGCCGCCGCGCGGTCGATCGCCTGCGCGCTCTCGGCGAGCGCGGCGTAGCTGACCGCGATGCTGCCACGGACGCCGCCCTCACCGGTGTGCAGCTCGTCCAGGCGCCGGCCCTCGTTGTGCAACCGCTCGATGAGAGTGTCGGCCGACCAGTTCGACCGGCTCGCCAGCCGCGCGCCGGCGACGTGCAGGGCCAGCGGAAGCCGGTCGCACAGGAGGACCAGCCGCTGTACCGACTCCTCGGTGAACTCGACGCCCCCCGACCGGAACCGCCGGGTGAGCATCGTCGCGGCCTCCAGATGGGACATGCGGCCCAGGTTGACCTGCGACGCGGGCGCCAGGTAGGCGAGGCTCTCGCGCGAGGTGAGCAGCACGACCGACCCGGACGTCATCGGGACCACCGGGCCCACCTGGGCGACCGACGCGGCGTCGTCCAGGAGGATCAGCGCCCGCCTGCCGTGCAGCAGGGTGCGCAGCGCCGCCGAGGCCTCGTCGACGTCCGAGGGCACCCTGCGGCCGGGCGTGCCGAACGCGCGCAGAATGCGGCCGAGCACCTCGGAGGTGTCGAGCCGCCGCACGCCCGGCATGGCGCCGCGCAGGTTCACGTACACCTGCCCGTCGGGGAACCGCCCGGCGACCATGTGGGCGACACGCAGCGCCAGCGCCGACTTGCCGGACCCGGGAGGACCGCAGATGGCGACCACGGGGCTGGGGATCGCGTCGCCCGGAGGGTTCAGCCAGGACTCCAGCCGGCGGATCTCCTTCTGCCGGCCGACGAAGAAAGGGATGTCGGACGGCAGCTCCCTGGGGACGGTCACGACCTCTTCCTGCCCACCGGCCGGGGCGCCGGGACGGTCGTCCGCCGCGGCGCCCGCCGCCTCGGAGGTCTGCGCGGGAGGCTCGGGGAACAGGCCCGGGTCCCCGGCGAGGACGCGCCGGTGCAACTCCTGGAGCGGGAAGCCGGGCTCGACTCCGAGCTCGTCCACGAGGCACGTCCTGAGCTGCTGGAACGTGCTCAGCGCTTCGGCCCGCCTGCCGTCGCGGGCCAGCGCGAGCATCATCTGGCCCCACGGCCGTTCCCTCAGGGGGTGGTCCTTCAGCCATGGCCGTAATCGGCCGATCACCTCGGCGTGCATCCCGAGGGCCAGACGGGTTTCGATCCAGTCCTCGAAGGCGCCGACCCGTTCGTCCTCGACATGGGTGACGGTCTCGGCGAGCCGCACGGTGACGGGAATGCCCTCGAACGCCCTGCCGTGCCACAGCTCCAGGGCCTGCTGGAACAGCGCCCCGGCCTCGCGGACATCACCCGACTTCACCGCCTCGCGGCCCCGCGCGACGAGATCGGCGAAGGTCAGCAGGTCGAGCTCCCCGGGCCCGACGACGATGCGGTAGCCGTCCCCGATGGTCTCGATCGGCGCGGACGCGGGATCGTCCGGGGACAGCAGCCTGCGCAGCGCCGAGACGTAGGTCTTGACGTTGCCCCGCGCGGAAGGGGGCGGCGCGTCGTCCCACAGGTGGCCGATGAGGTGGTCCGTCGTGACGACCCTGCCCGCGGCCGAGAGCAGCGCCGCGAGAACCTGACGGTGCTTCGGGCGGGGGACGGAAACCTCCTGGCCGGTGGAGCCGCGGACCCGCATGGGACCGAGAAGCCGGTATTCCACCGCAGCCTCCGCTTCGGTTAGGGGGGTCCGATCCTGACCAGGCGTCCTCCTCCTGTCAAGATCACCGGTCGCCGGGACCACATTGTGCCGCACGGGAGGTTCATTCTTCGTGAACCCGCCGTGGACCCGACTCTGGTGAACTGGTCACCAGATCGACCAGACCGCTCCACAAGCGAGACGGCCGTTCACTCATCGTAATTCGAGCGTACTCGCCGGGTACGACAAAGCGTTCCACGTCCACGAGGAAGGAGACCGCTGAATGGGAACCGGCTCACGGCGTCGCCCGCCTCGGGTACGGCGGTCCTCGTAGAGGGAAATGCCGATTAATTCGCCCATTGCCAGCGTATGTCCGGGTTCGTGAGACACGGGAGCTCATCGCGAACCTGGCGACGCGGGCGGCGATGGGTCACGGCCCCGCTCGGCGGATGCGGGGCGTGCGTACGGCGGCCCAAGCCTGCCCTGCTTGCGAACCTCTTGGGCCGCCGTACGCCACCACGCGCACCATGGCGGGTGGCCGCGGCTCAGCTCGGGGCTCTCCCGTGCGCGAGGAGGGTCTTGACGGCGTTCACCGTGGCGTAGCCGCGCCATTCGAGGGCCGCCGCCCCGTCCCGCGGGAGCCGGGCGGCGAACCGTTCGAGATCCGCCCCGGCGTCCTGGATCGCGTCGAGGAAGCCCAAGACGAAGCGCAGCTCGTACGAGCGTCTCTGATTGGCTTAGCGATCCTGTGCGTTACACAGAATCAAGGCACAACGAGCTGCCCGGTATTCACCAATCGTCTTCGTGCCCTGGTG
>NZ_JBFBCI010000034.1:26331-92325 GCF_040683095.1 Sphaerisporangium sp. NPDC051017 | reverse complement strand
CCCGGCTTTTTGCTTGCCCGGCCGCGGGGCCTGTGTCCCCGCTCAACCGTCCCTCTCCTCTTTGCCGCCGTGCTGCTTCTCCGTCGCCGCAGGGGACCATCTGTTAGTGGCGCGGGCGCGGTGGGACGCAGGTCGGCGAATCCGGCGCCCAGATACGGCGGCCGACCGGATCCTCACCGCTTCCTCCTGGTGGACGGTCATCGGGCCCTGGACGTACCCGGAGCCGGATCGAGAACCAGATGGACGACCCGCTCTTGGGTTATACGTGGAGGTGGCCGGACCAGATGGTTATGGCTTGGCCTGCGAGGGCTACGCGGTCGTCTTGCACGGTGGTGTGGACGGTGCCGCCTCGTTGGGAGAGCTGGGCGCCTACGAGAGAGGCCGGGCCGAGCTTGGCGGTCCAGTACGGGGCCAGCATGCAGTGGGCGGATCCGGTCACGGGGTCCTCGGGGATGCCGACGGCGGGGGCGAAGACGCGCGAGACGTAGTCGGCCTCGCCTGAAGGGTCGGCGGCGCGGGCGGTGACGCAGACGGCCCGGGCCGGCAGAGAGGCCAGGGCGTTGATGTCAGGGGTCAGCTCGCGGACCGCGTCCTCGGAGTCGAGCTCGGCCAGGATGTCGAAACGGCCCATGCCGACCCACGTCGGAGAGGCTCCGAGAGCCTTGCGGAGGGCCTCCGGAGGTGATATCTCAGCCACCGGGATGGCCGGGAAATCCATCGAAATATGGTTGTGATCAAGCTTCCGCGTGGTCAGGATTCCACTCTTCGTAGAAAATTCGATCGAATCGGAGGCCGCCCCGATCGAATAGAGCACGTGGGCGGATGCCAGGGTGGCGTGCCCGCACAATGCCACCTCGGCCGCCGGAGTGAACCACCGCAGGGAGTACGGCCGGCCCTCCTCCTGCTCCAGAACGAACGCCGTCTCGGAGTGCCGCATCTCGCTGGCCAGGGATTGCATCCACTCGTCGGATCGCGGACTCTCCAGCAGGCAGACGGCGGCGGGGTTACCCTTGAAGGCCTGATCGGTGAACGAATCGACGGTGAAGATACGCATGCCGGCGATCCTATCCACCCCCAGATAACCGGTCGAAACGGCTGTGCAACCCGTGCAAAATCAAAAGGACATGGGCGTGTCGCGCCCTCCCCGGCGACGCGTCCGTTACGGTCATTTGTGTCGGGGCACGGCGAATGTGGCCGGTTCTCGCGGAAAGGACAGCCGATGGGGGCAGTGCGCAGGGTGGTGAGTTACCTTGGCCTGGGCGATGGGGATCAGTACGACGAGCCCTACGACTATGACGAGTACGAGGATGAGTGGATGCCCGCGTCGGAACGGGCCGCCAGGCGCTGGGGGTCGGGTGGGGATCCCGCACGGATCATCATGATCCGCCCGCGGCAGTACTCCGACGCGCTCACCGTGGGGCAGCACTTCCGGGATGGCCAGGCGGTCATCATGGACGTGGCGGGCATGTCCATGGCCGAGGCCACCCGTATGGTCGACTTCGCGGCCGGTCTCACCTACGGCTGCGAGGGGCGCATCGAGCGGATCGCCGACAAGGTCTTCCTGCTCGCCCCCGCCGACGTCGAGATCACGACCACGTAAGACGACGAGGACGAGAGGTCAGGTCCATGGAGGGCCCGGTGGCCCCGGTGAGAACCGGGCGAGCGCCTGGCGAGGATCTGGAGCGTCTGGGACGGCACCCCAAGACTGTGACGACGACGGACGATGACGGAGAAGCGCGACGCGGCGCCGGGAATCCGACGCCGCGTTTTGCGTTCCGAGGGGGGTTGTCCTCTCGGCATGGCTCAGCGGGCCTGCGTGCTCTGCCAGGGCTCTGAGGGACGTCCTCTCCATGCAAGACGGGTTTCTTGCTCAATCCGCCTCAGTGGGCATGGGCGCGGCCATTTGTGGTCGGCGGTTCCCTTCTTCTCGGCCGCGTCCCGATCGTGCGTGCGAGAGCAGAACGGTCAGTGTGACGCGGCGGAAGGACGCTGGCCGGCGACGGCCGGGCCACGGCGCAGGAGGCGGGTGAGCGCCGTGAGGTTCTCCTGGGCGGTCGCGGCGCGCTGCTCCGCCTCGCGCGCGAAGTCGTGCAACGACCAGACCGCCGCCTCGGCCTGCTCGCGCAGCCGGGCGACCTCGGCCTCGACGCGGCGTGCCTTGGCCTGTTCGCGGGCGTTCGCACGCCAGAGCAGCAAGCCGACGATGCCGCCGAGGACGAGCGAGGCCACGGCGAACAGCTCGGACACCGTGAAGGCCAGCACCAGGGCCGCGATGGGCAGCAGAGCCGGCCCGTACACCAGCCAGCGCGAGGAGCGGCGTGCCGCGCTCTCGGCGTGGATGGCCGTCTCGGCTGCGGTGAGGGACGGGACATCGGGGCCTTCGGGGCGCAGGATCACCTCGTGCCCGAGCAGCGGCACGCTGATCTCCGAGGGCGGCGCGACCGCCGTCGCCTCGGCGAGCTCTCCGGCGGCGGTACGGACGACCGGCGCGGCGACGTGGAAGGCGATGGCCGCGAGGTACGGGTCCGCGCCGGGCTGGATGTCGTCCAGAAGGTGCGCGCTCAGCGCCCCGAGGGGCCCCGGTTCCTCCACAGGGTGTGCACTGGGCAGCGAATCGAGTGGTCCCGGCTCCTTCGCGTGGGCAAGGGAGCGAAGAACGGTGAGTGGCTCGGTGTCGGGCCGGGGGTCAGGTCGCTCGCCTCGGGGGATCAGCGGCGGGCGGGCGGAGGTGATCTCGGTGCAGCGTTCGAGCAGGCGCTTAAGGCGGGACGCGGCCCGTACCGGCTCGGCCAGTTCGGGGACCTCGGCCAGCGCGGGCAGCGCGGTCATGGCGGGCGAACTGGCGGAGGCGTCCTCCGGGGCGAGGGCGCGCAGCCACAGGTCGGGTTCGATGGCCGAGGAGACGCCCGAGGCGTCGAGCTTGCGCAGCACGAAGATCTTGCCCGCGGGGCCGTATGCGCCGCGGGCGGCGGCGGTCCACAGGGCGCGCTGGCCTGGGGTCACGGGTCGGTCGGCGGACAGGTCGCCGAAGGCGGTGCCGAGCCACGAGGCGTGGATGCGGTCGCCGTTCCCGCTGACGGCGAGGGCCAGGCAGAGGAAGAGGGCGGTCCCGGCCTCGTCGAACTGCGCGGCGCGGCTGAGCGGCTCCAAGGCGTCGTCCCCGGAGAGGATCAGGACGAGCGCCTCGATCGCGGGGGCCAGCCAGGAGCCGGGCGCGTCGAGGCCGCCCGGGGGCAGCGGCGGCGCGGTACCGTCCGCGGCCAACTGCGTGAAAAGCGCCTCGGCATACCGCCGCAATTCCGAAACGTCCCCGACACTAGCCCGTGTACTGTCCTCGACACCGGCTTGCGAGCCGTCCTCGATACCGGGCCCTGAGCCGTCGCCGATGCCGGTTTCCGCGACGTCTTGGGCGGTGCCGGTGGTGTCTCCTGCGGTCGGCTCCGAGAGGGGGCTATCCCCAGGCGCCGGTCCCAAGAGAGGGGTGTCCTCTGCGGCCGGTCCCGAGAGGGTGGGGGCTCCTGCGGCTCCGGGAGTGGCGGTGGTGCGGCGTGGGGGCGGCACAGGGTTCGCGGCGCCGGAAAGGCCGGAGTTTTCGGTCAGGTCCATGCTCAAAGCGGGCAACTCCCCGAAGGCGTGAGGAAGCCCCCCGGTGGCGAGGGTTCGGCAGGCATTCCCATGACCGCGCCAAGGTTAGTTCTTTTGGGTGCCGCCGTGTACGACGGCACGCCGACGAGCGGCGCGAGGATCGGAGGCCAGGGGGCGAAGCGGGCCAAGCGGTCACGCACGCCGCGACTCGTGCGCAATCACATGCGCTGGTTCTGTCTCATGCGGGCGTGGCCCTGGCACACACGGTTCTGTCGCACAGGGTCGGCCACATGGGGACTGGTTGGTCACATGCGGTCGGGGACGGGGACGCCCAAGAGGTTCAGGCCGGTTTGGAGGACGCGTAGGGTCAGGGCGCACAGGGCCAGGCGGGAGGTGCGCGTTTCGGGGGTGACGTCGTCCTTCAGGACGGGGCACTTCTCGTAGAAGGTGGTGAAGGCGCTGGCCGTCTCGTAGAGGTAGGCGCAGACGCGGTGGGGCTCGGCCGTGGCGGTGGCGTTCTCGATGACCGTGCCGAACCCCAGGAGCTGAAGCGCCAGGTCGCGCTCGGCCTGCTCGCCGAGGATGATCGGCCCGGTGACCTCGGACGGGTCGACGCCGCCCTTGCGGAAGATCGAGCGGATTCGCGCCGTGGCGTACTGCATGTACGGGCCGGTGTTGCCGGTGAAGGCCAGCATGCGGTCGAAGTCGAAGATGTACTCGCTGTCGTGGCTGACCGACAGGTCGGCGTACTTGACCGCGCCGATGCCGACCGTGCGGGCGATCTCGGCGCGCGTCGCCTCGTCGTAGCCGCGCTCGGCGATGGCGGTGGAGGCGCGCTCGACGGCCTCGTCCAGCAGGTCGAGCAGCTTGACGCTCTCACCGCTGCGCGTGCGGAACCGGCGGCCGTCGGCGCCGAGCATCATGCCGATCTGGAGGTGCTCGGCGGAGACCTCGTCGGTCAGCCAGCCCGCCTGCCGGGCGGCGGCGAAGACCATCTGGAAGTGCAGGGCCTGGTCGGCGCCCACGACGTACAGGATGCGGTCGGCCTTCAGGTCGCGCACGCGGTAGCGGATGGCGCTCATGTCGGTCGTGGCGTAGCCGTACCCGCCGTCGCTCTTCCGGATGATCAGCGGCAGGGGTTTGTCGTCGCTGCCCTTGAAGCCCGGGGGGAACACGCACAGCGCGCCCTCGCTGATCACGGCGACCCCGGCGGCCTCCAGATCGTCGCAGGTCTCGGCGAGCATGGGGTTGTACATGCTCTCGCCGGCGATGTCGGCGTCGGTCAGTGTGACGCCGAGCAGGGAGTAGATCCGGTTGAAGTAGCGGATCGTGGCGTCCATGAACAGGTGCCACAGCCGGATCGTCTCCGGGTCCTCGGACTGGAGGGTGCTGACGCGGCGGCGCGAGCGATCTTTGAAGTCCGGGTCGGAGTCGAACTTGGCCCGCGCCTCCTGGTAGTACTCGTTGGTCTCGCCGGACTCCAGCCGGGCGAGGGCGTTGGCCTCGCCGATGTCGAGCAGGTGCTCGATGAGCATGCCGAACTGGGTGCCCCAGTCGCCGAGGTGGTTCTGCCGGATGACCCGGTTGCCGAGGTAGTGCTGGAGGCGGGCCAGCGAGTCGCCGACGATGGTCGTCCGAAGGTGGCCGACGTGCATCTCTTTGGCGGCGTTCGGCGCGGAGTAGTCGATGACGACGGTCTGCGGGGGCGTGGCGCGCCCGACGCCGCTGCGCGGATCCTGGAGCGTGAGCGAGGCCTGCTCGGCGATCCATTCGTCGTTCAGCGTGATGTTGAGGAAGCCGGGACCGCTGATCTCGATCTTGGAGAACGCGTCGCCGGCGCCGGCCGCGCCGAGGGCGTCGGCGATGGCCTGGGCGACCTCCCGCGGGGTGCGTCGCAGCCGCTTGGCCAGGCTCAGCGCGACGTTCGCCTGGAAATCGGCGAACTGGGAGGGCCGGATCAGCGGGTCGGCGCCCACGTACTCCGGACCGAAGGCGGTGCCCAGCGCCTGCTGGACCCGCTCGGTGAGCACGAGCTGCGGGTCGGTCATGCGTCAAGGATATCGGCTGATCACCGGACGGCGAGATGTTTATCCACAGGCATGATCGTCCTGTGGGTGGACCCCCGGAAGAGGCCCGGTCGGCGTCCCGGTCGGAGGGCGGCCGGCGGTGGGGCTGAGGGTGGGGTGGGGGTCAGCGGCGGCGGAGGGATTTGTGGCCGGCCGCGATGCGCTCACCGACGCGGGTGACCGTGCCCTGGCGGGCGAGGGTGAGGGCGAGTGCGCACGCGGCGGCCACGCCCTTGGCGGTCGAGGCGCCGTGGGCGATCACCACGGTGCCGTTCAGGCCGAGCAGCACGGCCCCGCCGTACACCTCCGGGTCGAGGCGTTTGCGCAGCTCGCGCAGCCGCCCGCGCTGGAGCGTCGCGGCGAGACGCGAGACGTGCCCGGATTCGAGGGTCTCGCGCAGTTCGGTGAACGCGTACCGGACGGCGCCCTCCATGGTCTTGAGGGCGATGTTCCCGGTGAAGCCGTCGGTGACGATCACGTCGACGACCCCGTTCAGCAGGTCGTGTCCCTCGATGTTGCCGGTGAAGTTCAGCGCGGGAACGGCGGCGAGCAGCTCGTGGGCGCGTTTGGTGAGCTTGTTGCCCTTCTCGGCCTCCCCGCCGATCGTGAGCAGGCCGACGCGGGGCCGCTCGATGCCGAGGGCCGTCTCGGCGTACGCGGCGCCGAGGTGGGCGAACTGGACGAGGATCTCCGGCTTGACGTCGGCGGTGGCTCCGGCGTCCAGCAGGACGGTGGGGTGGGGCCTGGTCGGCAGGGGGACGGCGATGGCGGGCCGCAGGACGCCCTGCTGGGCTCTCAGCCGCAGCTTGCCGGTGGCCACGACCCCGGCCGTGGAGCCGGCGGACACGACGGCGGAGGCGTCGCCCCGGCGCACGAGGTGGCAGGCGACGGCGATGCTGGAGCGGGGACGGCGCAGGCTGGCGAGGGCGCCCTCGTCCATGGCGAGGGCCTCCTCCGCCCGCACGATCGGGATCTCTCCGACGGCGTCGTGCTCGGCGAGCGCCTCGGAGATCGCGCGGGGGGCGCCGACGAGCACGATGGGCACGCCGTGGTCCCGTACGGCCGCCACGGCTCCCGCCACGATCGCGCCTGGGGCGTGGTCGCCTCCCATGGCGTCAAGGGCTATCGGCGGAATGCCGTCCAAGCGGTCACCTCGTACGGAATCAGTGTGTGTCCCGCATCGTAGGTGGCCAGGCTGAGTGTTCTGTGCGCCAGGCCGGACGCCGGGGTGGTGCGCCTCAGCCGATGTGCCAGGGCCAGTGGTGGTCGCTGACCCCGCGCGAGACCACGACCTTGCCGAACATCGCCCGGCCCGTCACGCGGATGAGCGGCCCGTTCGGGTCGCCGCCCTCGTTGCCGCCGGAGATGTGACGCTTGGAGAAGATCGCGCTGCCCTCGTCCATCACCCGGGCGTTCTCGGGGACACGGACGATGAGCTTGCCGCAGAACGAGTTGAGTTCGAGGGTGACCTCGCGGCCAGGCAGCACGGCGTCGGTAAGGTCGATGATGAGCGCCCCGAAGGTGGAGCGCAGGACGGTGTGGCGGCCGGCCACCCAGCGCCCGCCCCGAATGATCTTGCTGAAGACGGCCGTGACCGCCTGCTGGTCGGCGCTGAAGCTCGGCGTGGAGGCGGGGGCGAGGCCGGTCAGGTCGCGGGTGAGCGGGACCAGGTCGCCGACGGTGACGGCATTGTAGGCGGCCTCTAGCCTGTCGGCGTGCTCGACGCTGGTGAGGCGGCCGGTGGCCAGAGCCTCGCCCAGGATGGCGGCGATGTGATCGCGGTCGGCGTCGGACGCGCGCTGCGCGGTGTCGCCTGACTCGAAGGGCGTAAGAGAGCTCACACGGACCAGCGTAGCCCAACTCAAGATATGTCGCGATATCCGGAAGGTTTTACCAAGGCTTTTCGGTCAGGCGGAACCAACCCGACATGCCCGAGCGTCCGTAAGAGCAAAAGACGCACAACAGGCGCATCAGGTTTACCGGACAGACCACAAGAGAGGAAAAATCTCGAGTGACCCTGACCCAGACCGGTACAAGAGGATTCCGGGCCTACACGGCCAAGCATCTGGACGACCTACTCATGCGCGCGGGGCTCGGCTCCGAGGCGCGGCTGCGCGTCCGGGCGGTGGCGTCGGTGCTGCCGTTCAGGACGAACCAATATGTCGTCGACCAGTTGATCGACTGGTCGGACATTCCGGGTGACCCCATCTACCGCCTGGTGTTCCCGCAGGAGGACATGCTGCCCGAGAAGGACGTGTCGTCCATCGCCGGGCTCCTGCGGGCCGGGGCGCCCGCCGCCGAGGTGCAGACGGCGGCGAGCAGGGTGCGTATGAGGCTCAACCCGCATCCGGCCGGGCAGATGGAGCTGAACATGCCGCGGGTGGGGAGCGACTCGATGCCCGGCATCCAGCACAAATACCCGGAGACCGTGCTCTTCTTCCCCAAGCAGGGGCAGACCTGCCACGCCTACTGCACGTACTGCTTCCGCTGGGCCCAGTTCGTCGGCGACCCGGACCTCAAGATGGCGTCCGACGACGTCCAGGGCCTGGTCCGCTATCTGCGTGAGCACCCTGGCGTCACCAGCGTGCTGCTCACCGGCGGCGACCCGATGATCATGAGCGGTCCCGTGCTGCGGAGGTACGTCGAGCCGCTGCTCGCGCTGGAGCAGCTGGAGTCCATCCGCATCGGCAGCAAGTCGCTCGCCTACTGGCCCGGCCGGTTCGTCACCGACCCCGACGCCCCGGACGTCCTGCGGCTGTTCTCGTCGGTCGTCGAGTCCGGCAAGAACCTCGCCTTCATGGCGCACTTCTCACACCCGCGCGAGATGGAGCCCGAGCTCGTCCAGACGGCCGTGCGGGCGATCCGGGACACCGGCGCCGTCATCCGCACGCAGGCGCCGCTGATCCGTACGGTCAACGACCACCCGGACACCTGGGCGGGCATGTGGAGGACCCAGCTCGGGCTCGGCATGGTGCCGTACTACATGTTCGTCGAGCGCGACACCGGGCCGCAGGACTACTTCGCGGTGCCGCTGGCCCGCGCGTACGAGATCTTCCGCGACGCCTACGCGCGGGTCTCCGGGCTGTGCCGCACCGTGCGGGGCCCGTCGATGTCCGCGACGCCGGGGAAGGTGTGCGTGGACGGGGTCGCCGAGGTGGCGGGGCGGAAGGTCTTCGTGCTGCATCTCATCCAGGCACGCGACCCCGCGCTCGTCGGGCGCCCGTTCTTCGCGGAGTACGACCCGGAGGCGGCGTGGATCAGCGATCTGCGCCCGGCCTTCGCCGACCGATTCCCGTTCGAGACCACCCCCCTGGATGACGCATGCCTCCCGGCCGCGCCGGGCGGCCCGCTCGGCCGGCTGTAAGACCGCCGGGCGAGGCCGGGAGGCCGGCACATCCCGAACACACCGGCCGGCGCCTCGGGCGAGGTGCCGGCCGGTGTTCGAACGCCGAAGCGAATATCGATGTGGTCGATGACTTGACTTGACCCAGGATCAGATCTCTGTCAGGAGCCCGGATTGCGCACGTAGGTGCGGCGGGCGATCTGGGCCTGCAGGCGGGCCATCTGCCAGTGCAGCTCGATGAGCTGCTCGGCGAGCAGGCCACGTGGAATGTCCGAAGGGTCTTCCGCGGACAGGTGATCGATCGCGATCGCCAGCTCTTGCACCCCGCACCCCCACTCCATCACGTATCCCTCAGATCGAATCTTCGTTCGAATCATAGTGGAACGCCGTGCGCGATGTCAGCAGATTCGGGGGCGCGTGTCGGACTTCTGTACGGTCTAGTCCGACCGGTATCAGAGGACCCGCGAGACGCGGCGGCACCGGCCGCCGACGTCCGTCACAGCGGGGGCTCAGGTCTCGTAGATCGGGGCGATGTAGCCGCGGGC
This sequence comes from Sphaerisporangium sp. NPDC051017, assembly GCF_040683095.1. Classification (NCBI taxonomy): domain Bacteria; kingdom Bacillati; phylum Actinomycetota; class Actinomycetes; order Streptosporangiales; family Streptosporangiaceae; genus Sphaerisporangium; species Sphaerisporangium sp. NPDC051017. The sequence goes on along the minus strand of NZ_JBFBCI010000034.1, from coordinate 82,786 downwards.
GAGCGTGTTGGCGGTGACGTTGAAGCCCACGACGGCGGCCGCGGGGTCGTCCCCGAGGTCGAGCTTCTCGACGCCGAGCGCGTGGACGGCGAACAGGTAGCGGTGCGGCGTGCCGGGAGGCGGCGCGGCGCCGCCGTAGTGCTTCAGGCCGTAGTCGTTGCGCCCGTGGACGGCGCCCACGGGCAGGCCCTTCAGGTCGGCAGACCCCGCGCCGGACGGCAGCTCGGTGACGTCGGCCGGGATGTCGTACACCAGCCAGTGCCAGAAGCCGCTGCCGGTCGGCGCGTCGGGGTCGAAGCACGTCACGGCGAAGCTCTTGGTGCCCGCGGGCGCGCCCGACCAGCGCAGGTGCGGGGAGACGTTGCCGCCGCCCACGCCCCAGCCGTCGAAGACCTGGGCGTCGGACAGGCGCTCGCCGTCCCTGACGTCGTCACTCTCGACGGTGAGCGGCGGGACCTCGGGCAGGAAGTCGTACGGAATCGGTGGTTGCTTGGCCACAGGGGACCTCCGATGAAAGGACGTTCTCGAACTCGAACGTCCCCATCTTGCCCTGGCTATGACCGAGCCTCCGGTACAGCGCCCCGAACCGCCGCGCCGGAGGCGCGGCCATAGGCACAGCTAGGCGTTGTAGGCCGCGAGGACCGCCGTGGGGTCGCCGTCCATCTTGATCTGGCCCTTGTGCAGCCAGATGACGCGGTTGCAGGTCTCTTCGATGACGTCCAGGTTGTGGGCGACCAGGAACACCGTGCCGGCCTCCTCGCGCATCTGGTGGATGCGCTCCTGGCTCTTGCGCTTGAAGTCGCGGTCGCCGGTGGCGAGGGCCTCGTCGATCAGCAGGACGTTGTGGGTCTTGGCCGAGGCGATGGCGAACCGCAGCCGGGCGCCCATGCCCGAGGAGTAGGTGGACATCGGGAACTGGACGAACTCGCCGATGCCGGAGAACTCGACGATCTCGTCGTAGCGCTCCCTGACCTGGGCGGGCGTCATGCCCATCGCGTAGCAGCCGAGCACGATGTTGCGCTCGCCGGTCAGCTCCTTCATCAGCGCGGCGTTGACGCCGAGCAGCGACGGCTGGCCGTCGGTGTAGACCGAGCCCTTGTGCGGGGGCAGCAGGCCGGCGATGGCCCGCAGCAGGGTGGACTTGCCCGAGCCGTTGCGGCCGATGATGCCGATCGCGTCGCCGTGGCGGGCGATGAAGCTCACGCCCTTGACGGCGTGGACCTCCTTCATCTGCGGCCGGCCCTGGCGGCGGACGATGCGCATCAGGGCGTTGGCGGCGTTGCCCTTCTCGGCCTCGCTGGCCGCGCCGAATACGCGGTAGATGATGTGGAGGTCGTCGACGATGACCGTGGGCGCGCCTGGCTCGGCGGCGTCCTGCGGCACGGCGCCCGCCTGGGTCGCCTGCTCGTTGGCCATCTGGGACAGCTCCTTGGTCAGCTCAGCCACGGCCGTACCTCTCTTCGGCCCGCCAGAAGTACCAGAAGCCGCCGATCAGGGCCACCGCGGCCCAGAAGGCAGCGTATAGCCACAGCTGGCCCAGGCTGCTGTGCGGGTAGCCGAACTTGTCGAGATCGCGAGGATACGTCGCGAGGAGCAGGTGCCGCATCAGGTCGATGAAGACGGACGGCGGGTTGAACTCCAGCAGGAAGCGGGCCCAGTCCGGGTTGTCCTTCATCTTCGCCGGGATGCTGTAGAAGACGCCCGAGGTGTAGAGCCAGGTGCGCAGGACGAAGGGCAGCAACTGGTTCATGTCGCGGACGAACGCGCCCACGCGGGCGAGCAGCAGGCTCATGCCGACGTTGAAGATCGTCTGTAGGAGCAGGGCGAACGGGATCAGCAGCCACGCCCACACGAGCGGCTCGCCCGTGACCAGGACGATGACCGCCAGGACGCCCATGGAGATGGCGAGCTGCTGGAACTCCTGGATCGTGTACGCCAGGGGGAGCGCCGCGCGCGGGAAGTGGAGCGCGCGGATCAGCGAGAGGTTCCCCGAGATCGACTTGGCGCCGCCCGTGATCGACCGCTGGGTGTAGGAGTACACGAACACACCGGTGATGAGGAACGCGGTGTAGTTGGTGATGTCCTTCTTCTGCCCCAGGATCAGGCCGAACATGAGGTAGTAGACGCCCGCGTTCAGCAGCGGCGTGAGCACCTGCCACAGCTGGCCCAGCATCGAGTCGGAGTACTTCGAGACGTTACGCGACGTGGCGTACGTCAGGACGAAGTGCCGCCGCTCCCACAATTGACGCAGGTAGACGGGCAGACTGGGGCGCGCGATGGCGCGTCGCAACCCGTGGCGCTCGGCGAGCGCGGACAGCGATTCCTTCCCGTTCTGGGAGGAGCCGCGAGCCCGGTCGCCCGCTCGGGAGTCCGCGACGGCGGTTTCCGGCTGACTCATGGCATGGACTCTATTGGATCCGGGTGAATGACATGCCTACGGTGCCATTCGATCAGGGCGCAGGTCTGGTACACGGGTGCGCGCGGGGGCCTGACGCCGGTCATGCGAGGCATGTCCGCGCAGGTGGGAGCCGGAAGGGGGGATGCCCAGTAGAGATGCCCTGGGTGCGACCATTGCCCAATTGTGTGTACCTTAGTGAGGACTTTGTGCCATATCAAGGCATTGTTGATGGCCTAGATGGTATGCGTGTGACGCCGGACAGGGCCACGTGTGACCGAACTGCAATGCGCCAGAGACTCGCTGGTGAGAAGTAGTGAGGGATGCTCGCGGTCGACTGGCAGGGCGTCAACTGACTTGACCGTGTCCGCGAATTCCAGGGCCGGATCCCCTGGGAGGTGCACGACACGGCGTGGTTCAGTGTCAACGCCCACCTTAGAGGGAGGATTAATCCACGATGCGTGTGACCAAGGGCGCACAGATCGTAACGGCGACCGCGTTGCTCGCGCTGGCGGTTGCGGCGTGTGGCGGTAGCAGTGACAACACCAGCACCAACTCCAGCTCCGCCGCCGGCGGTGGCGCCGCGGGTGCGGTCCGGGTCGAGATCTCTGAGCCCCAGCACGACCTCGTCCCGGGCAACACGACCGAAACGAGCGGCGCCGAGGTGCTGAACGCCCTCTTCGTCGGACTTGTTGACTACGACGCGGACAAGAAGCCGTTCAACCGCGTCGCCGAGTCCATCGAGTCCCCGGACTCCACGACGTGGACGATCAAGCTCAAGGACGGGTACAAGTGGCACAACGGTGAACCCGTCGTGGCCCAGAACTTCGTCGACTCCTGGAACTTCTCGGCGAACGGCGCCAACGCCCAGGAGGGCAACTACTTCTTCGGGAGCATCGTCGGCTACGACGAGATGAACCCGGGCGAGGGCAAGACGCCGACGGCGACCACGCTCAGCGGGCTGAAGGTCGTCGACGACAAGACCTTCACCGTCCAGCTCAAGAACCCGTTCTCCGGCTTCCCGACGATGCTGGGCTACACCGCGTTCTACCCCCTGCCCAAGGCGGCCTTCGAGTCCGAGGGCAAGCTGAAGGCCGACTACGGCTCCAACCCGGTCGGCAACGGCCCCTTCAAGATGTCCAAGGCCTGGAAGCGCGGCACGGACCAGACCATCTCCATGGTCCGCAACGAGGACTTCAAGGAGGGCAAGGCCAAGATCGACGCGGTCGACTTCAAGATCTACACCGACCTCGCGACGGCCTTCAACGACCTGCGCGCCGGCAACCTGGACATCATGGACCAGCTGCCCGCCGAGGCGATCGCCACCGCCAAGACCGAGTTCGGCGACCGCTACATCGAGCAGCCGTCCTCGGGTGTCGGCTACATCGGCTTCCCGATCGAGAACGGCGCCAACTACGCCAAGAGCGCGGACGTCCGCAAGGCGATCTCCATGGCGATCGACCGCAAGACGATCACCGAGACCGTCTTCTCCGGCACCCGCGTCCCGGCCGACGACTTCATCAGCCCGGTCGTCTCCGGCTACCGCCAGGGCGCCTGCGGCGAGGCGTGCACCTACGACCCCGCCAAGGCCAAGGCCCTGTTCCAGCAGGCCGGCGGCGACAAGATGGACGAGATCGTCATCGGCTACAACGGTGACGGCGGCCACAAGGAGTGGATCGAGGCCATCGCCAACAACCTTCGCACCAACCTCGGTGCGAAGGTCACGCCGAAGCCGGTCGAGAAGTTCGCCACGATCCTCGACGACCTGGGCGCCAAGAAGTGGCCCGGCGCCTTCCGCATGGCGTGGATCATGGACTACCCGTCCCCCGAGAACTACCTGCGGCCGATCTTCGGCTCGGGCGGCAGCTCGAACTACTCCGGCTACAAGAGCAAGGAGTTCGACGACCTGCTGACCCAGGGCGACGCCGCCAAGACCCTCGACGAGGGCATCCAGTTCTACCAGAAGGCGGACGACCTGCTCATCCAGCAGCTGCCGTACATTCCGATCTACTTCTACCAGACCAACGGCGCCTACTCGCAGAACGTGAAGAACGTCAAGATTGACCCGTTCGAGCGGATCGACCTGTTCAACGTAGAGAAGGCCTGACGCCGACCACTCCGGGTGGTTCGATACATTCGAACCACCCGGGGTGGACGGCCACCCATGAGGGCAGCTCAGAGGTTGCGGCGGGCTGCCCTTTGTAATGATCGGGAGACTCAATGGGCCGCTACGTCCTACGGCGCCTGCTCCAGGCGATCCCTGTGTTGCTGGGCACCACCTTCCTCATCTTCGCCATCGTCTACGCCCTGCCGGGCGACCCCCTCCAAGCGCTGGCCGGCGAGAAGCGCGTCGACCCCGTCTTCGCGGCGGCGATGAGGGAACAGTTCCATCTGAACGAACCGCTGCTCGTGCGGTACGGGTACTACATCCGTGACATTCTCAGCGGCGACTTCGGAACCACGTTCCGCGGGCTTCCCGTCTCGACCATCTTCGAGGGCAAGTTCCAGGTCACGTTCAAGCTGTCGATGACCGCCCTCATCTTCGAGGCCGTCATCGGCGTCGGCCTCGGATTCTGGGCCGCGCTGCGGCGCGGCAAGTGGGAGGACAAGGTCGTCCTGGCCTTCACGCTGCTGCTCGTCTCGATCCCGACCCTGGTCAGCGGCTTCGTGCTCCAGCTCGTCCTCGGCGTCAAGCTGAAGCTCGGCACGGGCATCGACTTCTTCCCCGTCGCGGGCGTCCAGGACGGCATGCGCAGCTACCTGCTGCCGGGATTCGTGCTCGCCACCATCTCCATCGCCTACCTCACCCGCCTGACGCGGACGAGCCTGATGGAGACCCTGCGCGCGGACTACGTCCGGACGGCCGTCGCCAAGGGCATGCCACGAAGGCGCGTGCTGGGACGCCACGCGCTGCGCAACTCGCTGATCCCCCTGGTGACCTACCTGGGCGCCGACCTCGGCACGCTCATGGGCGGCGCGGTCATCACCGAGACCATCTTCAACCTGCCCGGAATCGGCCAGCAGCTCTTCCAGTCGGTCCACCTGCAGGAGAACTCTGTCGTGGTGGGCATCGTGACGGTACTGGTCCTGATCTACATCGTGGCCAACCTCGTGGTCGACCTGCTGTACGCCGTCCTCGATCCCAGGATCCGCTATGAGTAACGACACCCTGCCCGCGACGGCGCCCGCCGCGCCGCCCGCGAAGACCGCCAAGAAGGACAAACCCGCGAGCCTGTGGTCGGACGCGTGGTACGACCTGCGGCGCAACCCGGTGTTCATCATCGGCGCCGCCATGGTGGGGCTGCTCGTCGTGATCTCCACGGTCCCCGGTGTTTTCGACAGCGTGGGCGTGGACCCCTCCACCTGCAACCTGGCCAACGCGCGCAAGGGCATCACGTCCGAGCACTGGTTCGGCAGCGACAACCTGGGCTGTGACGTGTACTCCCGGGTCATCCACGGCGCGCGGGTGTCGATCCTGGTGGGCTTCATCAGCGCGGCCGTGACCGGCATCGTCGGCGGCGTCCTCGGCCTGCTGGCCGGCTTCTACGGACGCTGGGTCGACGTCATCCTCTCCCGCGTCGCCGAGATCTTCTTCGCCATCCCGTCGATCCTCGGCGCCGTGCTGATCCTGGCGGTGATCGGCCGCGACAACGCCGGCATCGGCACCGTCGTCCTGGCCCTGGCCCTGCTCGCGTGGCCGATGGTCCTGCGCATCATGCGCGCCGCGGTCATCACGGCCAAGCACCAGGACTACGTAGTGGCCGCCCGGGCGCTCGGCGCGGGGCCGTGGCGGATCATGCTCCGGCACATCCTGCCCAACGCGGTCGCGCCGGTGATCGTGGTGTCGACCATCAACCTCGGCGCGTTCATCGCCGCCGAGGCGGCCCTGTCCTTCCTGGGCCTCGGCATCCAGTCGCCGCAGATCTCCTGGGGCCTGATGATCGCGGACGCGCGCAACCGCTTCCTGGAGGCGCCGCTCCCGCTGCTCTTCCCCGCGCTGTTCCTGAGCCTGACCATCCTCAGTGTCGTCATGCTGGGTGACGCGGTTCGTGACGCGCTCGACCCCAAGCTGCGGTAGGAGAGGCACAGATGGTGAAGAACCCGTCAACCGACACGAGCCTGCTGCCCGCGGACACCGGGAACGAGCCCCTGCTCGCGGTGGACGACCTGCACGTCGAGTTCACGACCCGTCAGGGCCTGGTCAGGGCCGTCAACGGCGTGAGCTACACGGTGAACGCCGGCGAGTCGCTGGCCGTCCTCGGCGAGTCGGGCTCCGGCAAGTCGGTGACCGCCCAGGCGATCATGGGCATTCTGGACATGCCGCCCGCGCGGATCCCCAAGGGCGAGGTCCGCTTCCGCGGCACCGACCTGCTCAAGCTGTCGGACCAGGCGCGCAGCCAGATCCGCGGCCAGCGCATCGCCATGATCTTCCAGGACGCCCTCTCGGCGCTGAACCCGGTGTTCACCGTCGGCTGGCAGATCAGCGAGATGTTCCGGGTGCACCGCGGCATGTCCAAGCGCGACGCCATGAAGAAGGCCGTCGAGCTCATGGACCGCGTGCGCATCCCGGCCGCCAAGCAGCGCGTCAACGACTACCCGCACCAGTTCTCCGGCGGTATGCGCCAGCGCATCATGATCGCGATGTCGATCGCGCTGGACCCCGAGGTGCTGATCGCCGACGAGCCGACCACCGCGCTGGACGTGACCGTCCAGGCGCAGATCATGGAGCTGCTCGCCGAGCTTCAGCGCGAGAGCAACATGGGGCTCATCCTGATCACGCACGACCTCGGCGTGGTCGCGGACGTCGCCGACAAGATCGCGGTCATGTACGCCGGGCGGATCGTCGAGAACGCCCCCGTGCACGACCTCTACAAGACCCCCGCGCACCCCTACTCCAAGGGCCTTCTCGACTCGATCCCCCGGGTCGACCAGAAGGGCCAGGACCTGTACGCGATCAAGGGGCTGCCGCCGAACCTGCTCGACATGCCCTCGGGCTGTGCCTTCCACCCCCGCTGCCCGTACCGCCGCGACAACTGCGTGACCGACGTGCCCCCGCTGTACGAGATCAGCGGGACCCGCGGCAGCGCGTGCCACTACTACAGGGAGGTGCTCGATGGCTCCGTCGGCTGAGCCGATCCTCGAGGTCCGCGACCTGGTCAAGCACTTTCCGCTGAACCAGGGCATCGTCTTCAAGCGGCAGATCGGCGCGATCAAGGCGGTGGACGGCGTCTCCTTCGACCTGCACCGCGGCGAGACGCTCGGCGTCGTCGGCGAGTCCGGCTGCGGCAAGTCGACGCTGGCCAAGCTGCTGATGGCGCTGGAGCGGCCGACCTCGGGCCAGGCGAAGATCAAAGGGGTCGACCTGGCCAAGGCGCGCGGCTCCGAGCTCAAGCGGATGCGCCGCAACATCCAGATGGTCATGCAGGACCCGTACACCTCGCTGAACCCGCGGATGACCGTCGGCGACATCATCGGCGAGCCGTTCGAGATCCACGCCGAGGTGGCGCCCAAGGGCGACCGCCGCCGGAAGGTGCAGGAGCTGCTGGAGGTCGTCGGCCTCAACCCCGAGCACATCAACCGCTACCCGCACCAGTTCTCGGGCGGCCAGCGGCAGCGCATCGGCATCGCCCGCGGCCTGGCGCTCCAGCCCGAGATCATCATCTGCGACGAGCCCGTGTCGGCGCTGGACGTGTCGATCCAGGCGCAGGTGATGAACCTGCTGGAGAAGCTGCAGAACGAGTTCGACCTCGCGTACATCTTCATCGCGCACGACCTGTCGGTCGTCCGGCACATCTCCGACCGTGTCGCGGTGATGTACCTCGGCAAGATCGTGGAGCTCGGCAAGGACGCCGACATCTACGAGCGGCCCGCGCACCCGTACACCCAGGCGCTGCTGTCGGCCGTGCCGGTCCCCGACCCCGAGGGCCGGGAAGGACGCGAGCGGATCATCCTGCAGGGCGACCCGCCCTCGCCGGCCGACCCGCCGTCCGGCTGCCGGTTCCGCACGCGCTGCTGGAAGGCGCAGGACATCTGCGCCGAGCAGGAGCCGCTGCTGGAGATCCGCGCGGGCGGTCACCTGAGCGCCTGCCACTTCGCCGAGGCACACGACGTGATCAACGCCTAGACGGGCGCCCCGAACCCGCCATGCCGGAGGGCTCGGCCATGAACACAGCACAGGGCGGTGTCTCATGGCCCGGCCCCATGAGACACCGCCCTGTCGGTCATGCGCGCGAGGGTCAGAGGATGCTGATGTTCCCCACGCCGACGCCCACGAGGCCGCCGTTGCCGACGCCGACGTTCCCGCCGCCGTAACCGCCGCCGTAACCGCCGCCGCCGTAACCGCCGCCGCCGTAACCGCCGCCGCCGTAACCGCCGCCGTAGTAGCCGCCGCCGTAACCGCCGCCGATGAAGCCGCCGCCGTAGTAGCCGCCGCCGTAGCCGACGGCGTAGCCGCCGAAGCCCGGGCCGCACGGCACGACCGTGGCGGTGGGGATGAGAGCCGCGGCGGGGCCGCAGGGGCAGCAGCTGGCCTTGGAGGCCTTGGCGGGACGGGCCGACTTGGCGGAGTCAGCGGAGGCGGCGGCGACGGGGACGACCATGGCGATTCCGACGCATGCCGTAGTGACCAGAAGACGGCGAATCATTCGTACTTCTCCTTGAGAGGACCATCGGAGCATAGGGGCAGGTGTGTACCCGTGGTGCCCTGACAGTTACTTACTGTGACCGCTCAGACAGTACCGAACCCGCGAGCCGGATTGGCGACGTCGAATGGTCAGACGACAGCAATGATTGGCGGGCCTTTACGTGGTCGGGCCGCGCGTTTCCTCCCGCCCGCAGGGAAGAAACGCTAGGTCAGGGCACCTGCCGCCCAGGTCGCAGCCGTCCATGGAACGCTCGTGGAGCGGCTTCGGGCCCCTTCGGGGTTGACCGAAGTTTTGACCGCCGGGCTTTCCCGGCTCCGGGCGGGTCAGGACATTTGGTGCGGCGCCTGGGGCGTCGCCGGCCTCGTCAGCGCGACACCCGGGCGAGCCGCACGTGCGCGCCGGGTGGCAGGCCGAGGCGCTGCGCGGCGTCCCCGGAGTTGACCGCGACCGAGACCATGCCCGCGGAGTCGGTGAAGGCGACGAGGTTCCCGGGCGCGACGGCCGCGTAGGTGTCGCGGAAGGGCACCGTGATCTGCCGCCTGCCCATGGACACCGCCAGCGTGTCGCCGACCTGGATGCCGAGGGTCGCGAGGTCGTCGGCGGTCACGGAGAGCTGGACGTTGCCGTAGCGGTCCAGCGAGAGGACCTCTCCCTCGGCCGCGCCCTCCCCGATGCGGGCGGTCGGCGCGGGCAGCGACAGCAGCCGGTCGAGCGGAATGCGCGGCCCGAGTTCGTCGGGCCTGCGGCCGGCGACCAGGTGGGCCGCCACCGGCGCGTACACGTCGCGCCCGTGGAAGGTGGGCGAGACGGGCGTGAGGAACAACTCCTCGTTGGTGATCTCGTACGCGACCCGCGCGCCGCCCGAGGCGAGCAGGGCCCACGACAGCAGGCCGTTGTCCGGGCCGATGAAGACGCGCTGCCCGGCCTCGACGGCGATCGAGCGCCGGGCGCTCGCCGCCGACGGGTCGACCGCGGCGATGTGCACGCCGGCCGGCAGGTAGGGCAGAGTCTGGGCGAGGATCGCGGCGCCGCGGCGGATGTCCCCGGCGGGAACCAGGTGACAGACGTCGATGATGCGCGCCTCCGGGGCGATCCCGAGGATCACCCCGTGGCAGGACGCCACGAAGCCGTCTTCCAGCCCGTAGTCGGTGAGAAGCGTGATGACTGAGGTCACACTTGGTGACCTTACGTCGTGCGCTCGCGGTGTCATAGGGGCGGCCCACAGGTCTCCCGAAGTGTCATGAACAGCCGCGAATTCCCGACTACCATGGCCACGGGCCGCACGCGCGGCGCGGCCCAGGGTCGCGCTCGTCCGGGCGCACGTTCGCTGGTCTCCCGCTCTCCCCGCCCGGCCTGCCGTCCGCCTCTCCGCGTGCCCGACCGAGGAGGATCTGATGGACACCGCGCCGGATCCCGGTGACAGCGATCCCGAGGAAGGGCCGGCCCCCCGCGTCGCCGGGGAACTGACCGACCGGGAGCGCGAGCTCCTCGCCTTCGAGCGTCAGTGGTGGCGGTACGCGGGCGCCAAGGAGCAGGCGATCCGCGAGAGCTTCGAGATCTCCGCGACCCGCTACTACCAGCTTCTCGGGCAGCTCATCGACCAGCCCGAGGCGCTGGCCCACGACCCGATGACGGTGAAGCGGCTGAGGCGCCTGCGGGCCTCGCGTCAGCGCGAGCGCGCGGCGCGGCGTCTCGGTATGCGCCCCTGATCGATGGGGTAGTGCTCCCCGCGTGACTCATGACCTGTTGCCGGACAACGCCGGTTTAGCGGCCATCACGGCCGATCCCGAGGGGGCCGTGATCGGGCTCGACTTCGACGGCACGCTCGCCCCGATCGTCCCCGACCCCGCCGATGCCCGCGTCGCCCCCGAGGCGGCGGCCGCCCTGGCGCGCCTGGGCGGCCTGGTGCGGGCCGTCGTCATCGTGACGGGCCGCCCCGCGGCCACGGCCGTCGAGTACGGGCAGGTGGCGGGCGGGCCGGGCCTCGCGGACGTCCCCGGCCTGGTGGTGCTCGGCCAGTACGGCCTGGAACGCTGGGAGGCCGGACGGGTGACCTTGCCCCCACCGCCGCCGGAGATCGACCGCGTGCGCGCCGAGGTGCCCGCCCTGGTCGCCTCGCTCGGGTTCACCGTCACCGACGGAACCGAGCCCGGCGTGACGCTGGAGGACAAGGGACGGGCCGTCGCCGTCCACACCCGGCGGGCCCCCGACCCCGAGGGGACGCTGCGCGCGCTGCGCGAGCCGCTCGGCAAGCTCGCGGCGTCGGCGGGGCTGACCGTCGAACCCGGCCGGCTGGTGCTGGAGCTGCGGCCCACGGGCATGGACAAGGGGCACGCCCTCGGAGCCTTCCTCGCCGAGCGCGCCGCCAGGTCCGTGCTCTTCGCCGGGGACGACCTCGGCGACCTCGCGGCGTTCGAGGCCGTGCGCCTGTCGGGGCTGCCGGGCGTCACGGTGTGCAGCGCCTCGGCGGAGGTCACCGAGCTGGCCCGGCGCGCCGACGTGGTCGTGGACGGCCCGGCCGGGGTCGCGGCCCTGCTCACGTCGCTGGCGGACGCGATCACCCCTACCGGCGCGCGCTGAGCGCGATGCCCCCGATGGCGCAGGCGATCAGTACCGGCACCATCAGGAACGCCGTGTGGGTGCCGAAGCCGTCCGCCAGCGCCCCGAGCACGAACGGGCCCGCGCCGACCGCGACCGAGGACCAGATGGACGCGGCGGCGCTCGCCTCGGACGCCCGCCCGCCGGAGGAGGCGATGACCCGGGACAGGCCGAGCGGGAACTGCACCGCGACGCCGAGGCCGCTCAGCACCAGGCCCGCGTAGCACAACAGGGGCCGGTCGCCGAGCCAGAACACCGTCCAGCCCACGAGCGTCACCAGCAGCGCGCCGCCCAGCAGCCGCGTGGGGTCGATCCGCAGAGCCAGCCGCCCGGCCGCGAACCTGCCGGCGGCGATGCCGATGGTGAACGCCGTCAGCCCGGTGGCGGCGGCCGCGGGCGACATTCCCGTCTGGTCCGCCAGCAGTTTGGCGGCCCAGACGTTGAACAGGAACTCCATGGCCACCATGCAGAACAGCACCCCGCACGCGGCGTGGAACCGCCGGCCGTAGGGAGCCTTATGCGGGGCCGGGGCCGGGGCCAGGGCCGGGGCGGAGACCGGGTCCGGCCCGCCGCCGGGGGAGGGCGCGGGCACCCACACCCGGCCCATGAGCACGAGCAGCAGGAACGTCGCCACAGGGGTGACCAGGATGCCGGCGCGCCAGCCGAGCGAGGTGGGCGCCAGCGCGCTGATCAGGTAGGACATGCCGATGCCGGCAGTGACGGCGACCGCGTTGGCCTCGTTGATGGCCGCGGGCGCCGCCGTGCCGTGGTGGTCGCTCAGCACCGACATGCCGATGTACAGCGAGATCGAGCCGCCGCCGCTGGCCAGGCCGTACCCGAGCAGCGTGACGGGCAGCGCCGTCGTGGCCGCGACGAGCAGGACGCCGCAGGTCATCCCGGCGAGGCCGAGCCAGGTCGCCCTGCGCCTGCCCACCTTGGCGATCACGCGGGGTATGGCGAGCCCGGCGATGATGCCGCCCACGGCCATGGCCGTGCCGTGCAGCCCGGCGACGGCCTGCGACACGCCCTGGTCGATGCGCAGCAGCGGGAGCGCGGCCGACAGGCCGTACAGATAGGTCGCGAATGTGGCGAGCTGGAAGTAGATCAGCCAGGTCGGACGGTCACGGGCGAGCGAACGGACGACTGCGGTCGAGCTCACTGATCCCCCGCGCCTCGAAAGCCTCGAATGAGCACGAAAGTATCACCAGGCGGACCTTCGCCGTGATCCACCCAAAGGTCAGAAAGCCCCTACCCTCGGCTCGAACCCCCCTCTCGCCCATGCCGATGACCGCACCCGCCGAGCGGAGCGAGGAGGCCATAGGTACAGCTCAGGTGTCCAGGGCGGCGAGTTGGTCGGCGAACCAGCGGTGGGGCGGCAGGGCGGTCGCCGCCGCGCGCAGGCGGGCCCCGCGCTTGGCGCGCTCCTCCTCGGGGAGCACCAGCGCGTCGTGCAGGGCGTTCGCCGTGCCGGACACGTCGTAGGGGTTCACCATCAGCGCGTCGGCGCCCAGCTCGCTCGCCGCGCCGGCCTCGCGGGACAGCACCAGCGCGCAGTGCGGCGCGAGGATCGGGCCCTCCTTGGCGACGAGGTTCATGCCGTCCCGGATCGGGTTCACCAGCAGGACGTCCGCGATGCGGTAGGCCGCGAGCGAGCGGGCGTAGTCGTCGTTGACGTTGAGGATCAGCGGATCCCAGTCCTCGCCGCCGAACTCGTCCTCGATCTCGGTCGCGCAGCGCTGCACGGCCGCGGTGTACTCGCGGTATTCGGGCAGGTCGTGCCGGGAGGGATAGGCGAATGCCAGGTGCACGACCTTGCCGTGCCACTCCGGATGGTCGGTCAGGAACTGCTTGTAGGCGAGCAGGCCCCGGACGATGTTCTTCGACAGCTCCGTCCGGTCGATGCGCACGATGAGCTTCTTGTCGCCCACGCGCTCGCGCAGCGCCGTCATGTGCGACTCGACGTCCGGCTCCAGCGCGCGGGCCCACAGCGCGTCGCCGTCCACGCCGAGCGGGTGCACGCCGACGTGCGTCGTGCGGCCCTCGTACGCGATGGTGCGCGCGGCGCGGTCGACCCGGGCGCCGAGCAGCACCTCGCAGCAGTCCATGAACGCCGACGCCCACCGCGCGGTGAGGAAGCCGGCGCGGTCGGCGCCGAGGATGCCCGACAGCAGCTCGGCCGAGATGTCGTCGGGAAGCAGCGAGAAGTACTCCGGCGGGGCCCACGGCGTGTGCGAGAAGTGGGCCACGCGCAGGTCCGGGCGCTCCACGCGGAGCATCGCGGGGGCGAGGGTGAGGTGGTAGTCCTGGATCATGACGCGGGCGCCGTGCGCGGCCTCCTCGGCCAGGGCCAGCGCGAACGCGGCGTTGTAGTCCTGGTAGGACTCCCACTCGCGGCGGAAGCGGGTGTCGAACTGCGGAGAGTTCGGCGTGTCGTAGAGCAGGTGGTTGACGAACCACAGCGTGGAGTTGGCCACCGCGTTGTACGCGCGGTGGAAGGTGGCGGGCGGGATGTCCAGCATGCGCACCGCGCCGGTGTCGTAGCCCGCCTGGTCGAGCCGGCCGCCCGGGGCACGGCGCACGGCGCTGCGGTCGCCGTCGGAGAGCGCGGCGCACACCCACAGCACGTCGGCGGCCTTGGCGATCTCGGACAGGCCGGACACCATGCCACCTCCGCCCCTGCGCATGGTCAGCGTGCCGTCGTCGGCGAGCGTGAACGAGACCGGGCCCCGGTTGGAGGCCATGAGAACCGTGTTCATCCGCTTACCACTCCTCGTCCGCCGTGCGGCGGTCGTCCCGCGCCGTTCTTCTTCTCCGTTGGGATGCTCACCTGGCGGCAGATTATTTAAATTTAACGCTCCCAATAAGATGGGCCGGTGGTGGTGGTCAGGGCGAGGCGAGGGCCTCGCGGCCGAGGAGGGCTCCGACATGGCGCTTGACGAGACGACCGAGGAGCTTGCCCGTGCCGCGGCCCAAGGCGACCACCGGTCCCTCGGGGAGCTTCTCCGCCGCATCGAGCCCGACGTGCTTCGCCACTGCGCGCGGCTGCTGCCCTACCACCAGGACGCGGAAGAGGCTTGCCAGGATACTTTGCTGGCGGTCGCGCGCAACATCGGCAGGTTCGAGGGCAGGGCACGTTTTTCCACCTGGTTGCACATCGTCACGGCCAACTGCGCGCGCACGACGTACCGCTCGCTGAAGCGGCGGGCCGCCGAGCAGTCGTCGGAGGAACTGCCCGACCTTCGCGCCGACCCGCGCCGGGTGAGCGTCATCGCCGGGTCCAGGCTCGACCTGCTCGACGCGATGGAGGCGCTGGAGGCCGACAAGCCCGAGCTCGCGCAGGCGCTGGTGCTGCGCGACATCTGCGAGCTCGACTACAACCAGGTGGCCGACCAGCTCGGCATCCCGCTCGGCACCGCCAAGTCGCGCATCCACCAAGCCCGCAAGTACGTCCAGGGCGTCCTCGGCGACGAGTACGGCAGGTTCACCTGAACCGCCCCTCGGCCGTGAGACGTCTCGCCGTTTGAGACGCGGGGTCATCGTCGCTGGGCCGCGAGGTACAGTGATGTCGGCCTGCCTGTCATGACGGCGGGTTCACAACTGCATATTGCTCATCCAGAGGGGTGGAGGGACCGGCCCTGCGAAGCCCCGGCAACCCTCCCGGCTGTGGTCATCGCGTCTCCGAATGTCGCGGCACTAGACCAGTGAGACCGGCCGGGACAGGTGCCAATTCCGGCCCGTGACCAAGGTGGTCCGGGCGAAGATGAGGGAAAGGCCTCGCTTCATGGCGCTCGCAACAGCTGAGATCACCACCTCCAACTCCTTCGGTCCCGCCGTGGCCCTCTCTTGCCGCGAATGCGGTACCCGGTACGACCTCGGCCCCCACTTCGCCTGTATCGAGTGTTTCGGGCCACTCGAAGTGGCCTACACCTGGAACAGCCCGGACTTCGACGGCACCGCGCCGGTCACGCGGGAGCAGATCGCGGCCGGGCCCGCCAACATCTGGCGCTACCGGGCGCTGCTGCCGGTGCCCGTGGACGTCGGCGTCAAGCCCAACCTCGCCCCCGGCTGGACCAAGCTCGTCAAGGCCGAGAACCTGGCCCGCGAGCTGGGGCTGCGCAGCCTGCACGTCAAGGACGACTCCGGCAACCCGACCCACTCCTTCAAGGACCGGGTCGTCGCCATCGCCCTGGAGGCGGCGCGCACCTTCGGTTTCCACACCCTGTCGTGCTCGTCCACGGGCAACCTCGCCGGCGCCGTCACCGCCGCGGCCGCCCGCGCCGGGCTCGACGCCTGCGTCTTCATCCCGGCCGACCTGGAGCAGCCCAAGATCGTCATGGCCTCGGTGTACGGCGGCCGCCTGGTCGGGATCCAGGGCACCTACGACGAGGTCAACCGGTTCTGCTCCGAGCTCATCGGCGACCCGCTCGGCGACCGCTGGGGTTTCGTCAACGTGAACCTGCGGCCGTACTACGCCGAGGGTTCCAAGACGCTCGCCTACGAGATCGCCGAGCAGCTCGGGTGGCGCATTCCCGACCAGATCGTCATCCCGGTGGCGTCCGGCTCCCAACTCACCAAGGTGGACAAGGGCTTCAAGGAGCTGATCAAGCTCGGGCTCGTCGAGGACAGGCCGTACAAGATCTTTGGCGCGCAGGCCGAGGGCTGCTCGCCGGTGTCGGCCGCGTACAAGGACGGGCGCGACGTCGTGCAGCCGGTCAAGCCCGACACCATCGCCAAGTCGCTGGCCATCGGCAACCCCGCCGACGGGCCGTACGTGCTCGACATCGCGCGCCGCACGGGCGGCGCGGTCGAGGACGTCACCGACGCCGAGATCGTGGACTCCATCCGGCTGCTCGCGCGCACCGAGGGCATCTTCGCCGAGACGGCGGGCGGCGTCACCGTGGGAGTGCTGCGCAAACTGCTGGCCAAGGGGCTGCTGGACCCCGCCGCCGAGACGGTCGTGCTCAACACCGGCGACGGCCTGAAGACCCTGGACGCGGTCTCCGACGAGGCCCGGCCGACCGCGGTCATCCGCCCCTCTCTCGACGCATTCCGTACGGCTGTCGTCGAAAACTCCTGAAAGGTCCCGATAAATGAGCGTTTCTGTGCGGATTCCGACGATTCTCCGTACGTACACCGACGGTGCCGCCGAGGTGAAGGGTGAAGGCGCGACGCTTCGCGACGTGTTGCAGAAGCTCGATGCGGACTTCCCCGGAATCGGGGCCCGTATTCTGGACGAAACGGGCAACATCCGCCGTTTTGTCAACGTGTATGTCGGAGAAGAGGACGTCCGTTTCATCGACGGACTTGACACTGTGACGCCCGAGGGCGCCCAGGTCTCGGTGATCCCGGCGGTCGCCGGAGGCTGACCATCGGCGGTGCCGGACGCCCGCGTGTCCCTCGGGATGCGCGGGCGTTCGTGCGTTCTGGGCCCGTGAACGGCCCAGCTATCACAATAGAAGCCTTACTGGGCCATCCCAGTAGTGTAATTGTCAACTAACTAAACGCAAGTATGAAATAGTCACGTACTGCTTAGAGCGAACGTCAAGAAGTAGTTTGGTGTTTGACTCTGTTGCGCCAAGGCATGCCACAGGTATGGTCGAGAACGATCGACGTGGCCGAGGAGTTCGCATGCGTCTCGGTTCCGAAGGTCACGGGCCTCGCGGAGGAGTGGGCGGGGTCCGGAGCCCAGCAAGAGGAGTCGGAAAGTGGCGCAGGGCACCGTCAAATGGTTTAACGCGGACAAGGGCTACGGCTTCATCGCGGTAGACGGTGGTAAGGACGTGTTTGTCCACTACTCGGCGATCCTGTCGGAGGGATACCGTTCGCTCGAACAGGGTCAGCGGGTGGAGTTCGAGATCACACAGGGCCAGAAGGGTCCACAGGCAGAGTCCGTGCGGACTGTGTGACGCGGCCGGCGTAGTCCGGCCCGCGGCGGGAGATCCACTGGTCTACCCACAGTCACGAGTTGGAGGGCCCGGTCCGCGCTTCATCGCGGCCCGGGCCTTCTCTCATCCCGATACCTGCCCCGTCTGCGGATTCCCGCACATGCGATCCTCGCCGATGAGCGCAGATCCAATATTGGGCATACGGTCGGACAAATCGCTGTGCCTCCCAGGTCATAGGGGTGGTCGCTTGCACTCGACCGGGTAGAGTGCTAAACAGTTCGTTGGCACTCTCGTGTGGAGAGTGACAAACCTGGATCGAGGCGTCGGGGCCCGGCTGATCCACGGCGACAGGTGTCGTGGGAACCGGGTCTACATGCCGTCGCGGGCGTCGGCTCGATCCGCCGCAAGCCACCCTGTATCTGGGAGGTCTAGCCGTATGGCAGCCAAGATGATCGCGTTCAACGAGGACGCCCGGCGCGGTCTCGAGCGCGGTATGAACCAGCTCGCCGACGCCGTCAAGGTGACCCTTGGTCCCAAGGGCCGCAACGTCGTGCTGGAGAAGAAGTGGGGCGCTCCCACCATCACCAACGACGGTGTCTCCATCGCCAAGGAGATCGAGCTCGAGGACCCGTGGGAGAAGATCGGGGCCGAGCTCGTCAAGGAAGTCGCGAAGAAGACCGACGACGTCGCGGGTGACGGCACCACCACCGCCACCGTGCTCGCCCAGGCGCTCGTCCGCGAGGGCCTGCGCAACGTCGCCGCCGGCGCCAACCCGATGTCCCTGAAGAAGGGCATCGAGGCCGCCGTCGAGCGCGTCAGCGAGGAGCTCTCGAAGATCGCGAAGGACGTGGAGACGAAGGAGCAGATCGCCTCCACCGCCTCCATCTCCGCCGGCGACACCCAGATCGGCGAGATGATCGCCGAGGCGATGGACAAGGTCGGCAAGGAAGGCGTCATCACCGTCGAAGAGAGCAACGCCTTCGGCCTCGAGCTCGAGCTCACCGAGGGCATGCGCTTCGACAAGGGCTACATCTCCGGGTACTTCGTGACCGACCCGGAGCGCATGGAGGCCGTCCTCGACGACCCCTACATCCTGATCGTCAACTCCAAGGTCTCCGCGAACAAGGACCTGCTGCCGCTGCTCGACAAGGTCGTGCAGTCCGGCAAGCCGCTCGTGATCATCGCCGAGGACGTCGAGGGCGAGGCCCTGGCCACCCTGGTGGTCAACAAGATCCGCGGCCTGTTCAAGTCCGTCGCCGTCAAGGCCCCGGGCTTCGGTGACCGCCGCAAGGCCATGCTGAGCGACATCGCCACCCTCACCGGCGGCCAGGTCATCAGCGAGGACGTCGGCCTCAAGCTCGAGACCGCCACCCTGGACCTGCTCGGCCGCGCGCGCCAGGTCATCATCACCAAGGACGAGACCACCATCGTCGACGGCGCCGGCGACCCTGAGCAGATCGCGGGCCGCGTGAACCAGATCCGCGTCGAGATCGAGAACACCGACTCCGACTACGACCGCGAGAAGCTCCAGGAGCGTCTCGCCAAGCTGGCCGGCGGCGTCGCCGTCATCAAGGCCGGCGCGGCCACCGAGGTCGAGCTCAAGGAGCGCAAGCACCGCATCGAGGACGCCGTCCGCAACGCGAAGGCGGCCGTCGAGGAGGGCATCGTCCCCGGCGGTGGCGTGGCCCTGATCCAGGCGGGCGCGAAGGCGTTCGACAAGCTGGAGCTCTTCAACGACGAGGCCACCGGCGCCTCCATCGTGCGCAAGGCGCTCGAGGAGCCGCTGAAGCAGATCGCCGTGAACGCCGGCCTCGAGGGCGGCGTCGTGGTGGAGCGGGTCCGCAACCTGGAGCCGGGCGTCGGCCTGAACGCCGCCACCGGTGAGTACGTGAACCTGCTCGAGGCCGGCATCATCGACCCGGCCAAGGTGACCCGCTCGGCGCTGCAGAACGCCGCGTCCATCGCGGCCCTGTTCCTCACCACCGAGGCGGTCATCGCCGAGAAGCCCGAGAAGACCCCGGCCGCTCCCGCCATGCCCGGCGGCGGCGACATGGACTTCTGAGCCCTCCGGCTCCCAGTTAACGCGAAAGGGCCATTCCCGGACCTCCGGGAGTGGCCCTTTCGCGTTACGCCTGGCATGGGCGATCGCTTGGGGGTGAAAGTCCCCTCGATTGCGCAGGTGAGGGCGCTCGCTAGTCGAGCTGCTTTCTAATGATCGACATGGGTCATTGGGGATCGGGGCGCGACTGGTGGGAGTCGAGGTGGGTGCTTCCGTCCGGGGGTCTTACCCCCCTGTGCGGTAGCGCGTCCAGGCGATAGCGGCGCCTGCTGCTCGGCGCTGGTAGGCGCGCAGGTTCGGCACTCCTGGGGGATCGGGCTTCCGGCTCATCCGCGTCCAGAACCCGGCGTATGCGGCGGCGTAGCCGGTGATCGCCTCGGCGGGGGCGCGCTCCCAGAACTGAAGGCCGTGCAGTGCCCGCTCAGCGGCATCAGGGGCGTGGCCGGTCATGATCATGTGCGGGATCAGGTCGGTCAGGTCCCGCCACTGGTTGCCCCGGCGGGGTTTGGCCCAGTCGACCACGACCACGGTTTCGTGCGCGGTTATGAGCAGGTTGTCGGGGCGGATGTCGCCATGGACCAGGGCGGGGCCGTCGGCGCGGGCGGCCCATGCCGCCTCCAGCTCGACCAGGAGCGGCAGGTTGTCCCGCTCCCACGCGCCGAGGTCCGCAGGTGGGTCGGTGGCCAGCTCGTCCCAGCCGTGGATCATGGGGACACAGATCGTCGAGGCGCTCGGCACGTCCGGAAGGGGGCACGGCGTCAGCGACTCGGTCATGGCCTCCACGGCGGCGGCAACGGCGGGCACGTCTGGCGACCCGGGCGACAGATCGGGATGACGGCCCTCCACGTCGTCGAAGACCAGAAGTACCCAGCCTTCGGCGTCACGGTGCAGGCGCAGCCTCGGCGCGGGCACCACTGCCGGCAGTGCTTCCGAGGTGGCTGCCTCAGCGCGGTATCGGTGGGCGAGCAGGTGATCGTCAGGGAGTGCTTTGACGAACACCCGCGTACCGTCAGTCAAGATCAGCCGGGCGGCCACGCCGGGAGTGAAGCCGCCCTGCTGGACCTGCGCGCTTGCCACTGGCGAGTCGAGACTGTCGTCGACCAGCTCGCGGAAGGCGGACGGCAGCCGCTCCCAGGGGGGCCTACCGGCGGTGGCGCCGAGCGGGGGCTGATCGGGCTGCTCGGTCATGACGACCCCCAACGTGAGACGGCTCCCGCGTTCTGCGGGCAATTACTTGGACTGTTGCAGGATATGGCTCGGGCCGGTCCGCTGCGGTAGACGTGTGCGGCAAACCGCCCTGCGGATCAGCAGCGTGTAGCGTTCACCCGAGGTGATGGGCCGGACGCCGTGAAGGTACTGGCGAGTGGCAGGGAAGGCGATGAGCGCCCCACGGGCGGGGCGAAGCTCCAGAGGCGGCTCCACGAAGTACAGGTCGCCGCCGCCGTACTCGTCCGGTCCACTCAAGAATAGGAGTGTCGTCAGGTCGCCGCCGATGATGGGCTGGCCGTTAGCCGCCGCACGGTCGGTCTCCTCGGCGGTGACCTCGTCGTGGTGGGTGACGAAGCCGACACCGGGACCGTAACGGTAGATCAGAGCGGGCTGACCGGGAACGGCGCGGGTTTCGACCCCGAAGTAGCCGTCGAGATGCGGCGTCACGGTGTCAGTGACCCTGTCGGCCAGCAGCTGGGGGACCGCGGCGTACGCGCACTTGCGGAGCGACTCGTTCACTATGCCCTGGTAGCTGCGGGGCCGCTGGACGCTGCTGTCGAAGTGCCGGAGCAGTTCCAGGCACAGAGCAGCGGGTAGGACGTTGTCGACGCAGAGGGGGGCGCGCGTGTTCCACGTCGGTGTCGAGGTCATGGCGGTGTTACCTCTCTGGTGAGCTGAGGGGGGAGAGTGTCGCAGGGCGACGGGTGCGGGGGCGTCGAGGGCTTGGCGGGTGCTCCCGGTCAGGGCCGGCCGGGCGGGGGCTTGAGCTGAAGCGTGCGCTGGTAGCGTCGCCGGACCTCCTGGGCGTCTGGTCCGCTGGTGGCAAGCCCCTCGGCCTGGGCGCAGAAACTCTCCAAGGCCCCGACGCGGCGTTCCAGGTCGGCATGACAGGCGGGATCGCAACGCAGCGCCTCGCGCAGCAGCACAGCTTGCCGGGCATCGATGAGCTCTCGGCTGGAGAGCTGGTGGAGCTTCCACTTATTGTTCGGGACGAACAGCCCGGCAGTGGCGTAGACACAGTCGATCACCTCATCGACTGCGCGGTTCAGCAGGAAATGGCCGGCCTCGGGTCCGAGCCTGCGGGCCTGGCGCAGCGACATCTCCCGTACGTCCCAGGTGATGCGATTGGCGAGCCTGTCACGCTCTCGGACGAGCTGGGCCTGGGCAGCTTGGGCCTTGTCGCGTACCAGGGCCTGAAAAGAGCCGTCGCGGTCGCATAAGACGTCACTCTTATGCAGGAAGACATCGCATTTCTCGCCGGTCCAACGGGTTCTGGGGTCGCACTCGTACTGGTAGATCAACTGGTGGGCGTTGACCTCCATCGAGCCCCACGGGACCTGGATCCAGAACGCGAAATCAGGAACCCAGTCAGGGATGCGATCGGCGATCAGCGCACAGGTGTCGTCCAGATGGGGTCGCCACTCGCCGGCCCGCATCGGGACGTCCAAGACGATGGCGACGTCGAAGTCCGACTCCTGGTCGAAGCGCGTCAGGTTGTCCGGGTTCTCGGCGCTGGAGGACAAGATGCACAAGGCGTGCAGTTCGGGCTTGGCGGTCCACTCGGCCAGCAGGGGCGACATCGCTTCGCGGGCCGCGCGAAGGGCGGCGTTGGATATCGGGGACAGGGTCACGACGGCCTCCGGTCGGCGATCAGGGATCTTCCGAGGGCGGCTGCCAGGCCGCCGTGGGAGCGTTGCAGGTTCATGAGGCTGGGGCTGCTGTTACCCTCGATGATCAAGGCCCTCCCGTCCTGGTCCATGGCGATGTCCCAGCCGATGATCGGAGTTTTGGGGAAGTGAACGGCGGCTCGCTCGGCTGTGGCCACGAGCTGGTTGACCGTGGTGATCCGCTGCTCGGCGAAGGTGATGCCGGTCACCGGATGACGACGGTGGCGGTCCAGGGCAGTGGTGTGCGCGATCTCATCGACGGTGCCGGTGGCTGGGTCGACGCGGGCATACAGGCCACCGTTGCAGGCGTTGTCAACCGCATCGACGCCCGTACTGCTCTTGATCAGTACGTATAGGACGTGGGCACCGTCTGGGCCCAGGGCGGTGATGACCCTGAAGGTGTTGAGTGAGTGCGGGTTGAAGGCGGCCAGCTCCCCATGCTGGTGGACGAACGCCTCGATGAGCCAGCCGCCCCATTCCCGGCCGTAGTCAGCCAGGCAGAACGGCGACCCGTCCTGCTGCCTCAGCATCCCGCGCTCGTTGCACACGACCGTGACACCCGCGCCGCCGCTGGTGTATCGGGCGGGTTTGATCACCACTTCGCCGGCTCCGCCTAGAGCGGCATCCAGCGCCGAGGCGGAGCCGGGCGAGACGCGGTCACCGAATCGGTCGAGCCAAAGGCTGCTGCCCTCTCCGGTCATCAGCAGGGGCGGTTGGGGGATCCCGGCGTCGGCGAGGATGCGCTTGCAGGCGACCTTATCGTCCAGCAGTTCGACGGCCCGATTCACCATTGGCAGCAGGCGGCTGTAAAACACCGTGTCGGGCAGGTAGGCCGCGACTTGCGCGAAGCTCAGGGACGGGTCGTACAGCTCGTACCGGAAGTAGTGGAAGGGCAGGCAGCGCCATTTGAGGGTCAGTGCAGCCAGTTCGGCTCCGATCCGGGCGAGCGGCTTGCGTTCGGAGGCCGCGCGGAACCGGGGCAGGTAGACGTTCCTGGCAACCTCGATCTGATGAACCGCCCACAGCGGGGCCGTCACCTTGGGTCCGACCCGGGCGCGGAAGAACTCGTCGAGCATGTGAGAGCGGAGGGTGAACTTCATGGCGGCGTTCTCCTCGTCTTACTCCCGTGGGAGCCTGTCCTTGTGATTCCCCTGCGGAGTTACCAGTCCGGCATGCGCACCCGTAGACCTCGGCGAAGTGGTGAGCGACTCGACGGGCGGTGGAAATCGGGTCGTTGAGGGGCGAGTAGCTGAAGATCTTCTTGCCCTTGTCGGAGTGCCGGCCGGTCCACCACCAGTAGCCGAGCCCCGGGTAGACCCAGATGAGCAGGTCGATCCAGACCGACAACATGGCGACACCGTTACCCACGTGGACGTCCGTGGAGATGTGGTAGCGCTCTAGCGCGTTCTTGAGGTTCATGGCCGCGATTTCGGCCAGTTCGGTCTTTTCCGGTAGTTCGGGAAGTCTCCGCTGGTAGGGGACCAAATCCACCCCGAGTGTCAGACTCATCGTCAGCTCATTCCGTTGCCTATCTCGTCTGGGCTTCCCAGGGTGCTCTCTGGCAACTACTCTCGGTAGAGATTCACCCTGAACAGCACCTCGACAGAATCTGTTTACCTCCACGTTTAGGGCTTCAGGTAGGCTCAAGGAGTAGTGGTGACTCTCCCAAATGAACCGAATTCTGGCGAAAGCCCACGAGTGATTTTTGGTCGTGAGCTGCGACGATTCCGGCGAGAGGCCGGCTTGTCGCAGGAACAGCTCGCGGCTCGGATCGACTACACCTCCGCTCAGATCAGCGCCGTGGAGAATGCGCGGCGGGCCCCGACCGAGGCATTCACCAAGCTCTGTGATGAGGTTCTGGAGCTCGGCGGGGCTCTTCTGCGGCTTTGGCCGGCTGCTTACAACCAGGCCGCGCCGTCATGGTTTCGGCCCTTCCTGGACCTAGAGCGCGAGGCCACCATGCTGCGGAGCTGGGAGCCACTCGTCTTCCCGGGCCTGCTCCAGACCGAGGACTACGCCCGAGCAATATTTCGGGGAGAACCGCGATCGACTTCAGAGATGGTCGAGAAGCAGGTCACGGCCCGCATGGAGCGGCAGAAGATCTTCGGTCGGCCCGAGCCGCCGATGTACTGGGTAGTGCTCGACGAGGGAGTCCTACACCGGATCGTTGGTGATCACGACGTGATGATCGGCCAGCTCAAGCACCTGGAGGAACTGGCGGAGCTGCCGCATATCTCCATCCAGATACTGCCGTTCAGCGCCCGCTCAACAGCAGGATTGGAGGGCGGTTTTGTAGTAGCGCAGACACCAGGCTCTCCCGATACGGGATACATCGAGGCCGTTGGGCACGGTCAGCTTGTTGACCGTGTTGAGGAGGTCCGAAGGATCGTCGCCAAGTACGAAGTCATCCGTGCCGAGGCGCTACCCCGGCGGGCGTCCCTTGTCCAGATCAGAGAGATAAGAGAGGCCATGGAGCAGAACGCGGAATTCACCCAGGCAACCTGGAAGAAGTCCTCCCACTCAGGCGGCAGCGGTGGCAACTGTGTCGAGGTCGCCGGGCTGACAGGAGGGCGTCGTGCCGTACGTGACAGCAAGGACCTCACCGTCCCGGCCATGGTGGTCGAGGCTGGCGCGTGGGCGGCCTTCGTTGAGGGCGTCAGAAACGACAAGTTCTAGTAGCACCCGCTGAGGGGGCCCGTGACGATCGTCGCGGGCCCCCTCAGCGGTACGCCCGGCATGGGCGATCGCTTGGGGGTGGAAGTCCCCTGGAGGAAGAGGTGGTGCTGACTCCGAGCCGGAGGCAACTGCGTCGCTGTGAGGCTGGGTGGGAAGGAAGCCCGAGGCGAAACCCTGCACCGAGGGACACGAACCGCGTATGAGGCATGCCGGTCGGGACGAGCCTGCTGCGTCAGGGACGTCACGCCGTGCCGGTCGCCAGCGGCTTGACCCAGCGGGCGCTGTCGTCCTGGCGCGTGTATCCGGCGGCGGTCCACGCCTGGTGGGCGAGGGTGTTGGCGTGCAGGACCATCGCGTCGGCGCGCGTCCCGCCGAACTCGGCGAAGCGCCGCTCGGCTGGCAACGCTGTATCGGAACGCGATCCCGCGAGCCGAGCACCTGTACGAGATTTACTTGGTGGAGCGGCGTAAGGAGATGAACCAGTGAGCAGCTACCGAAAGTGGCGTGACAGTGATCACCTGGAGCGCGCGATCGAAACCGCGGGGGGACCCGAGCGGTTCGAGGACGAGGTCCAGCAGTTGCGCGAGGAGTCGCAAGGATGGCGACTTGCCGAGATGCGCAAACGCCGCGGCCTCAACCAGCTACAGGTCGCTGAGCGCATGGGTATCTCTGTGGGACGCGTCTCCCAGATCGAGAAGGGCGATGTGTCCACCCGCGAGGTCCTGGACCGCTACGTCGCCGCCCTCGGTGGCGTTCTGAAACTTGTTGCGGACTTCGGTGACGAGCAGTTGAAGGTCAGTTGACCAAGCCCGATCACGTACTGCTGTAACTCTGGGGCGAATCGGTGCGGGTGAGTGACCACCTGGAGGAAGAGGTGGTGCTGACTTCGAGCCGGAGGCAAGGGTGTCATCGTGAGGTGGGGTCTGGAGGAAGCCCGAGCTCCGATCCTAAAAGTGGAGCGGCACCACGGTTGGCGCCGCTCCACGATGGACCTCAGGCCCCGCCGGTGGCCAGCGGCTTGACCCAGCGGGCGGAGTCGTCCTGGCGCGTGTACCCGGCGGCGGTCCACGCCGGGTGGGCGAGGGTGTTGGCGTGCAGGACCATCGCGTCGGCGCGCGTCCCGCCGAACTCGGCGAAGCGCCGCTCGGCGGCGTCCAGCAGGGCGCGGGCGATGCCCTTGCGGCGGTGCGCCGGGTCGACGGCGAGGCGGTACAGGTGGCAGCGCCAGCCGTCCCACCCGGCGATGAGCGTGCCCGCGATCCGCCCGTCCAGCTCGGCGATCATCAAGGCGTCCGGGTCGCGTGCGATCAGCCGGCGCACGCCGCCGGCGGTGTCGTGGCGGTCCGTCCCCTCGGCGGCCCTCAGCCAGAACGCCAGCACGGCGTCCACGTCCTCGTCGACGGCGGTGTGGATGCGGGGGCCCGATCGTCCCTGTTCAGCCATGGCCCCGAACGTAACAGGAGGGCGCCCAGGACCGCGTCCGAATTATCGGCCCGGTGCGCGGTGACCGTCCGTGGTCTGTGGTGCGCTCCGGGGTTCTTCCGGGTGTACGCCCGCTGAAGCTCGCCGACTCCAAGACCTTCACCACGGGCGTCCTGTCCCTGACCTACGAACGCGCCTGACCCTACCCGGCCGCGCCCTCTTCGCCGCCCACGACGGGCGGCGAAGAGGCTGTGCCTATGGCCGCGCTTCCGGCACGGCGTGTCCGGGGCGCCCCTTAGGCCCCGAACAGGTCAGACGTCGCCGGACACCCCGCACTCGCCGTCCGGCAGCTTGGGGGACGCGTCATCGTACGGGTCGTCCTCGGGTCCCTTGCCGCCGCCGCGGCTGTAGAAGTCCGGGCGCAGGAACTCGTCGTCCGGCTCGCACAGAGAGTTGAACGTCTGGTAATTGGTCTCGCCTATCCAGTGCCGCAGTTTCCCCTTGGGGTCGTTCCTCCAGAACTGGAACGTCCCCTTGACGTGCTGCATGGTCCGGTCGATCGGCGTGTTCTTCCCCTTCGGCCGTACGGCGTAGACGATGCGGTAGTCCCACAGGACGTCGATCTGGCGGTCGCCGTCCTCCACCGTGGACACGGCGGACATCGTGCCCTGCACCTTGATGACATCTCCCACCAGATCGACGAATCCGGGCGCGAAGCTGGTCACCCAGCCCCGGGTGTTCTTGCTCGGGTCCTTGCTGTCCAGGTCTTTGAGGAAGTGCTCGCGCTGCTCGGGGTCGAGCATGCCCGCGAAGGTGTCCGTACGGCCGTCGACCACGGTCCGCCGGTCGAGATGGGCCGCGACCAGCAAGTCCTTGCTCGTCTTGTACGCGGCCGGTCGATCCGATGAAAGACCCGCCCGTACAGAGCGGCTTTGTACTCCAGCATGCCGACAAAGGATGACCAGCCCGCGTCATGCACGCTCTTGGCCAGCCGGGTGCGCGCCAGTCCTTTGACCGCCAGATCTTCCACGTAGATCGCTTGGTTCTCGCGAACTATCCGAGTGGACTGCCGGTGGTGGAACTCGCGGCGCGCGTCGGCGACCTTGGCGTGCTGCCGGGCGACCTTCTGCCGGGCCTTGGCCCGGTTGCTCGACCCCTTGACCTTGCGCGACAGCGCTTGCTGGAGCTTCTTGAGTTTCTTCTCCGCCCGGCGCAGGAAACGCGGGGCGTCTATTTTCCGCCCGTCGGACAGGACCGCGAAGTGCCCCAGCCCCAGGTCGATCCCGGTCTCGGACTCGACCGGCGGGAGAGGCCGTTCGCCGACCTCGACGACGAACGAGGCGAAGTACCGTCCGGCCGCGTCCTTGACCACCGTCACGCTGGACGGGTCGGCGGGCAGGGAGCGGGACCAGCGGACCTCCACGTCCCCGATCTTCGGCAGGCGCAACCTCCCGCCTGGCGTGACGCAGAAGCGGGCGTTCTTGGTGAAGCGGATCGCCTGCCGGTTGTCCTTACGGGACCGGAACCGGGGCGGGCCCGCCTTCGGCCCCTTCCGCCTCCCGGTGATCGAGTCGAAGAAGTTGCGGTACGCCTGGTTAAGGTCTGCCAGCGCCTGCTGCAACACCACGGCCGACACCTCGCCCAGCCAGGCGTGATCCGGGGTCTTCTTCGCCTCGGTGATGACCCGCTTGGACAGCTCTGCGTCCGAGATGTACGGCAACCCGGCCGCGTGGGCGTCCTGCCGTGCGCGCAGCCCGTTGTTGAACACCACCCGCGCGCACCCGAACGCCTTGGCCAGCTCGGCACGCTGACCAGCGGTCGGGTAGAGGCGGAAGTTGTACCGGAGCTGCACAGCGCCAACGGTATCCCGGTACCGGACAGGGCGAATGGGTGTTCGAGAAATCCGCGACCACCCGCGCCGCTGCATCGACATCGCCTGCTTCACCGGTGAGCCGGCCATCGCCGAACGCCACGGCGAACCCCGCGCCGTCCTGGTCCGCCACGCCTGGCGGATCGAACGGCACAACCATCTCGACTCCGCCGGGTAACGCCGATCCGCCTTGGCGGCGGATCAGCTTTCCCTGCCCCGCTACGCGGGACAGTCCGCTTCACCCCCGGCCTGAAGGACTCTGTTGGCTAATACGTGTTGTTATGCGATGATCACCTGCCGTAACCCAATGAAGTGTGACGTACGGGTCGGCCCCAGGGGCGTCCCGGTCAGCCAGGCGTCGAGACGGACCAGGTTGATCGCGGTAGCCGTCAGCACACTCTGCAGGTGGGTTTTGGCCAGGCCGATATAGCGGGACCGGCGCTGGCCGTGACCGCGGACCGCCTGCGAGATCGTGCCTTCGACACCGGCGCGGATCTGATAGCGGCGTTGCCAGTCCTCGCCTTGCTGGACGGCACGTGCGCAGGCGAGCGCCTCGTGCTGTTCCCGTGGCCGGAGCGTGAGCTTGCGGGAGGCTGTCGCCGATTTGGTGCACCGGGCGCGGACCGGGCATGGAGTGCAGTGGGCATGGGAGAAGTTCACCTTGATGACCGGGTGCCCGGTCCGGGTGCGCTGGGCCGCCATGGACAGACCGGCGTGCCCCTGCGGGCAGATGACCTGCCCGTCATCCCAGTCGACGTGGAAATCACTGGTCTGGAATGCATTGATGTCCTTGGTCTGCCAGCTGGTGTCGGCTGAAACCGGGCCGAGAATCTCGATCCCGAACCGGTCCCGTGCGGTCACCAACTGCTCGGCGCTGACATACGCGCTGTCGACGGCGTGCTCGTCGGGCAGCACTCCCTGCCGTTCCAAGCCCTCATGAACCAGCGCGGTGACCTCGCTGTCGTCCACCGGAGCGGGCGTGGTCGCCACGTGCGTGACCAGGTGCGGCCGGTCCGGCTCGCACGTCTCGGTCAGATGCACCTTGTAGCCGGTCCAGCCACTGCCACGCTTGACCGCGTAGCGGGCATCGGTGTCATACGGGCCGGCCAGCCGGTCCCGACCAGCGGGCAGATCTTTCTGCTCGCGTAGCCGCACCCCGGTGTGGTCACGGTAGAACTGCTGGACCCAGCATCTGCGCAGGGTCTGCACGGCCTCGATCTGGTAGAGCCATGACGGCGCATCGCTGTGGTAGACGGCTTCAAGGAGCGCATATCCGTCCAGGCCCACCACGGTCGCATGCTCCAAGCGGGCCTGTTCCCCCTTGGGGAGGCGGTAGGAGTCGGCGCGCTGGTCATATCGCTCACACCATTGGACCGCCCCGGCGAAGTTGGAGGCTAGATCAACTGGTTCTCGACCGACACGGGTGCTGTGCCGATGGTCATCGGCTGTACCGTCACGCCGCTGTTCGACGCCCTCGCCGCGTTCCACCGTACGCATCCCGGCGTGGAGATCTGCCTGCTGGAGGACAACTCCGACCGGCTCGTCGAGGGAGTGCGCGCGGGCACCATCGACTTGGCTCTCATCGGGACCGCGACCGCCACGCCCGACGGGCTGGACGCGCTGACGATCATCAGCGAACGGCTCGTCGCGGCAGTCCCGGCCGGACACCCCTTGGCGAAACAGCGGCGGGTCATGCTGCGTGACCTGGGCGCCTACCCGATCGTGTGCATGCCACCCGGCACCGGCCTTCGCACGGTATTCGACCAGGCATGCACCGCACAGAGCCTCCAACCCGTGATCGCGCTACAGGCCAGCGCCGCGGATGCCATCGCCGACCTCGCCGCCCGGGGGCTCGCCGTCGCCATCCTCAGTGACTCGATGGCGGCGCGCTATAGCGACCGGCTCACCGCTCGCACCATCGACGACGTCGAAACACCCGTCCTACTCGCCTTGACATGGAAGAGCACACACAGCCCCGCGGTACGTGAGCTGCTCGTGCACAGCCGGCAAGCCTTCGCCTACACCAAGCCCGCTCCTCGCAAGAAACACCCCCACTGAGACTGAGCAGAGGGGCTGTCCCCACCCTGCCCGACACGCGCACGCTCACCGTTGCCCCGGAGTTGGTCACCCGGGTTGCCGCACACATCCGCGCGTAGACCTCAGCAAGGTCCATAGCGGCGGTAGTGGTTCAACATGGTCGTGTAGTGACGAACTCCAAGCTCACGCCTCAAGGGCATCTATCTCGGCGGCCAACGGGATGGGTGTCGCGTCAGTAGGTACGAGCCTGTAACAGTCGAGCTCCCGCTGATCCCAATCCCAACGGTCGGCCTTCATGCCACTGATGAACGCCTGCCATTCGCGCGACGTGCATATGATCGTCGGCCCGTTGGCACGCTTGCTGTCGCGCACTGCCCTGCCCGCACCCGGGAGGTCGGCCACTTCGACGCAGTTGTCGTTCGCGGCGCTGTAGCTGCTCTTGTACCAGACCAGTGATGACACCAGAACCATGTGTCACGCTCGCTTCCCGAGTTCGTCGACTCGCAGGCTGATGTACTTCGCTGAGTCCTTCGGAGACAGGGCCAGCGCCTGCACTTTGCCGAATATGAGGGTATATCGATGCTTTCCAACCAGAGATTGTCGGTTGCCGTTTCCATGTACACGAGGCTCGGATCGTCGCCGGGTGATGGAAAGCCCACGGCACTGTCCGTCCTCGATGAGATCTTCGCCTGGGCGCGCCGGTTGGAGTCCTCGCGGCTCAGGAAGGACTGCCTGGCCCGATGGGTCACACGAGCTGGGGTGGGAGGTCGGTGGTGTGGAGGACCGTCAGGCTGGTGACGGCGCGGGTGAGGACGACGTAGAGGCGGGCGAGGCCGCGCTCCTCGGCGGCGGCGATGTCGGCGGGCTCGGCGACGATGACGTGGTCGTACTCCAGGCCCTTGGCGAGCGTGGCGGGGATCACCGAGAGGCGTTCGCCGGGGGAGGAGTCGGGGCCGAGGACGTCGTGGCCGACCCCGCGGGTCGTGAGCGCCGCAGAGAAGGCCGGGACGGCGGTGTCCGCGGCGATCAGCCCGATGGACCCCTCTCGGCCGGTCGCTCGTTCCACCGCGGCCGTCACGGCGGATGTCAGGTCGCCGGTCCTGAGGATCGACAGCGAGCCCGCGCCCGGACGCAGGGAGCGCGGCGCGGCCAGGGCGGGGGCGACGGAGGGCAGCAGGCGCGCGGCGAAGTCGAGCACCTCGCGCGGGACGCGGAAGCCCAGCGTGAGCTCGGTGACCATGCCCTCGGCGAACCCCAGGTGGTGCAGCACTTCCTCCCACGAGCGCGCCGACCACGGGGTCGTCCCCTGGGCGAGGTCGCCGAGGACGGTCGCCGAGCCGGTGCGGCAGCGACGTCCGAGGGCGCGCAGCTGCATGGCGGACAGGTCCTGCGCCTCGTCCACGACGACGTGGCCGAGCGTGGGGGTGCGCTCGATGAGGTCGGCCAGCTCGTCCAGCAGCGCCGCGTCGGCGGCCGACCACTTGGCGGACTTCCACGACCGCGGCGGCTTGCGCCACAGCAGTGTCTCGCGCTGCTCGGCGGTGAGGTCGTCGCGGGCGGCGCGGGCCAGGAACTCGCCGTCGGACAGCAGGCGGAACAGCACCTGCTGCGGGGTGACGCGCGGCCAGACGGCGTCCATGAGCTGCTTGACCGGCTTGGACCTGGCCACGGCGTCCTGGACGCGGTCGTCTGGGGACTCGCCGCGCTGCTCCATGCGCACGAGCACGGCGTGGGCCAGGCGCTGGGCGAGCGCCGCGCGGCCGGGGCCGTACCGCGTCGTGCCGCGCAGGGACGCGACGATCTCGCGCACCTCGTGGTCGGGGACGCGGAACCGGTTGACGCCGCGGGTGATCAGCAGGCCCTCCTCGGGCTTGCTGATGTGCAGCCAGAGCGCGCGGCGCAGGACGGGGGCCATGCGCGCGTCGCCCTTGAGCGCGGCGACGGCGGCGTCCTCGGGGGTGGCGTGGTCGCCGAGGATGCCGGCGACGGTGGTCTGGTCGACGCGCACCTCGCCGAGGGCGGGCAGGACCGAGGAGATGTAGGAGAGGAACGCGCGGTTCGGTCCGACGATCATGACGCCCGAGCGCGACAGCTTCTCGCGGTGGGTGAAGAGCAGGTAGGCGGCCCGGTGCAGGCCGACGGCGGTCTTCCCGGTGCCGGGGGCGCCCTGGACGCAGACCGTGCTGCCGAGGTCGGCGCGGACGATCTCGTCCTGGTCAGGCTGGATCGTCGCCACGATGTCGCGCATCGGGCCCGTGC
The DNA here is from genome assembly GCF_040683095.1 of Sphaerisporangium sp. NPDC051017. Lineage (NCBI taxonomy): Bacteria > Bacillati > Actinomycetota > Actinomycetes > Streptosporangiales > Streptosporangiaceae > Sphaerisporangium > Sphaerisporangium sp. NPDC051017. The sequence goes on along the minus strand of NZ_JBFBCI010000034.1, from coordinate 50,065 downwards.
GCGGGCGCTCGATCTCCTCGGTGAGGATGTGGGACTCCTGGAGCGTCGTGCCCTGGTCCAGCGGTTCGTCCTCGTACGCGGTGAGCGCGCCGCCGTGGAACCCGAACCTGCGGCGGCGCCGCACGCCCATCGGGTCGGACGGGCGGGCCTGGTAGAACGCCCGGGACACCGGCGCGCGCCAGTCGATCACCAGGGGACGGCTGTTGTCGTCGTGCACGTGTCGGCGGCCGACGTGGATCGTGAGGGGGAGGTCGTCGTCGCCCGCGCGGTCGAGGCGGCCGAAGAACAGCGGGGTGTCGGGGTGGTCGGCGAGGGCGGCCACGCGCTGGTCGAGCAGGCCCTGGAGTACCTGCTGGGACACCCAGTCGCCCGCGGCGTCGGCCGACAGGGACTGCGCGTGCTCGCGCATCGCCCGCAGCGCGGCGTGGGAGGCCGCGAGGTGGGCGCGCTCGGCCTCCAGGACGTCCGCCGGGTCGGGGGGCTCGCCGGGCCCGTGGGTGGAGGCGATGGGGTGGGAGGGGGATTTGCCGGGTTCGGCGTCGGAGGAATCGGGGTTCTGGTCGGGTATGTCAGGGGCCAGTTGATGTCCGGGCATGCGGACGTACTCCTTCAGGGTCGGAGGTGGTCGTCAAAACGCACGAACCCACAAGCCTAGTACGTCCGGCCCCGCACGCGCCGTGTCGCCAGAGTGACGCGTGTCCGCGCCGGCGTGCGATGTGGCCCTTGCCCCGGAGTTTGCCGAGAGTTGGCCTTTGGGTACGCCGTGGGGGTGACGACGCGTACTCCGGTGGCGGTCTCTCCGGTCATCCCGGCCCTGGCGAACCTGCTCCTCGGCGGGTTGTGGGTTGTCTCCGTCTTCGCGGGCTGGGGTTTCCAGGCGTTCTGCGGCAGCGGTGAGCCGCCCGAGTCCTGTATGGACCGGCTCGGCATGGTTTCCCTGCTCTCCGGTCTCTTCGCGGTGGCCGCCGCGACGTGCACGGCGGCGGCCCTTCTTCCACCCCTATTCCGGAAATACCCGGAAAAGTCCCTCCTGTTGGTAGGGATTGCGACGGCTTCCTGGCTAATCGCGCTGGCCGTGCTTTACGTCGGCGGGTTAGTCGGTCGGTGATCTGGCCGATACGCTGCGTCGCCGTATACCAAAATCCCGAAAAAGCGGGACAATCCCTGTGATTTGGTTAGATCATAGGGTATGTCGCAGTTGGCGCCGTGGGAGCCAATGAGCGAGGGGGTGAGGGTGTTGTCCAGGGGTATTTCGTGGATCTGAATGTCTGTCTCGGCTGAAAGTTTTCTCAAGACAGCATTTGGGGGGGACGGCGGCGTGCCGCTCAGCGTGTTTATTCGCTGGCGCGCACGTCGTCGGCATCGATGATTTGGTAGGCGTAACCCTGCTCGGCCAGAAAGCGCTGGCGGTGCGCCGCGAAATCCTGATCCACCGTGTCCCTGCTCACCACCGAGTAGAACCGCGCGCCTCCGCCGTCCGCCTTCGGGCGCAGCACCCGGCCGAGTCGCTGGGCCTCCTCCTGGCGTGAGCCGAACGTCCCCGATACCTGGATGGCGACCGACGCCTCCGGCAGGTCGATCGAGAAGTTCGCGACCTTCGAGACGACCAGGACCTGGATCTCCTTGTCGCGGAACGCCTGGAACAGCCGCTCGCGCTCCTTCACCCGCGTCTCGCCCTTGATCACCGGCGCGCCGAGGTGCTCCGCCAACTCGTCGAGCTGGTCGATGTACTGCCCGATGACCAGCACCTGGTCGCCCGCGTGCCGCCGCACCAGCGTCTCGGTGACCCGGGTCTTGGACGGCGTCGTCGCGCAGAAGCGGTAGCGCTCCTCCGGTTCGGCCATCGCGTACGCCAGCCGCTCGGAGTCCGTCAGCGTGACCCGGACCTCGACGCAGTCGGCGGGCGCGATCCAGCCCTGGTTCTCCATCTCCTTCCACGGCGCGTCGTACCGCTTCGGGCCGATCAGGGAGAACACGTCCCCCTCGCGGCCGTCCTCGCGGACCAGCGTCGCGGTCAGGCCGATGCGCCGCCGGGCCTGCAGGTCGGCGGTCATGCGGAAGATCGGCGCGGGCAGCAGGTGGACCTCGTCGTACACCACCAGCCCCCAGTCGCGCGCGTCGAAGAGCTCCAGATGACGGTAGGTGCCCTGCCGGCGGGTCGTCATCACCTGGTAGGTGGCGATGGTCACCGGGCGGATCTCCTTCTTGCTCCCGGAGTACTCGCCGATCTCGTCCTCGGTCAGCGAGGTGCGCTTGAGCAGCTCCTGCTTCCACTGGTGGGCCGAGACCGTGTTGGTGACCAGGATCAGCGTCGTGGCCTGCGCGTGGGCCATGGCCGCCGCGCCCACGAGCGTCTTGCCCGCGCCACAGGGCAGCACGACCACCCCGGAGCCGCCGTGCCAGAACGCGTCCGCCGCCTCCCGCTGGTAGGGGCGCAGCTTCCACGCGTCCTCGGCCAGGGAGATCGGGTGGTGCTCGCCGTCGACGTACCCCGCGAGGTCCTCGGCGGGCCAGCCGAGCTTCAGCAGCGCCTGCTTGATGTTGCCCCGCTCGCTCGGGTGCACGGCGACGGTGTCGTCGCCGATGCGCGCGCCCAGCATGGGCTGCACCTTCTTGGACCGCAGCACCTCTTCGAGCACGGCCTTGTCGGTGCTGGTCAGCGTGAGCCCGTGGGGCTCGCTCTTCTCCAGCCTCAGCCGGCCGTACCGGGACATCGTCTCGGCGATGTCGACCAGCAGCGCGTGCGGCACCGGGTAGCGGCTGTGGGTGATCAGCGCGTCCACGACCTGCTCGGCGTCGTGCCCGGCGGCACGCGCGTTCCACAACGCCAGCGGGGTGACCCGGTAGGTGTGGACGTGCTCCGGCGCCCGCTCCAACTCGGCGAAGGGCGCGATCGCCTTGCGGCACTCGTCAGCCCTCTCGTGGTCCACTTCGAGCAGCAGCGTCTTGTCCGACTGGACGATCAGCGGGCCATCAGACACGTTTCCTCTTCTCCCTCGGTTCTCCCTGGTCTCCCCGGGCTCGTACGCGGGCCGCCGGTTCGTACGCCTATCCAACAAGACGGCGGGCCGGGTCAGTCCCGCTTTCCCTCGGCCGGACGTCGTCGTACCACCATACGGAAGGGGGGAAGGTCAGTTCACGTCGGCGACGCCGGTGATGCGGTGCAGCGCGAAGCGGTGGACGGCCGCGCGCGTCTCGTCGTAGGCGGTGAGGTAGCCGCCCTCCATGCGGGCGGGTTCGAGGATGCGGCTGGTGGCCTGGCCCTGGGAGTCCAGGTAGCCGATCCAGACCCGCGAGCCCTGACGGATCGCCTCCTGCAGCAGCGTGACCGTCCCTGTCGAGGGCGTGCGCGGCACCTGCCCGTCGGGCGCCGCGGACGGCTGCCGGCGCGCCTGGTGGGCTTCTTCCCCGGCGCGCATCGCCCGTACGGCCGCCGCCACGAGATCGGCGTCCGGGGCCGAGGCGCCGACCGGGGGACGGACGGACGGCGGGCGCTCCGTGCGCCGCGCGTCGGCCCGGGTCACCAGCACGTCGCCCTCCGCCGACTCGGCGACCGGGGAGTATCCGAACGCGCGCAGCGAGTCGACCACCACCGCCCGGGAGCTGCGGGACGCGACCACCGTGGGCGCCAGGCGGCGCAGCCGCAGCGGGACCGCGCGCTTGTCGGCCATCACCTCGTCGAGCACGGCCGGGTCGTCGCAGCGCACGTACGAGCTGGCGGTGCCCACCCGGACGCGGCCGTGCCGGCGCGCGACGTCGGACACCAGGTAACGCAGCGGCTGGGGGACCGGCGTCGCCGAGTGCTTCTCCAGCATGGACACCAGCTCGTCCCCGCTCGACCCGGCGTCCAGCGCGCGGCGGATCGAGTCCTCCGAGAAGCGGTACACCGTCGCGCCGCCCTTGGACTCCACATCGGCGGCCAGCGCGAGCCAGCGCCCGAGATCGCTGGTCAGCGGCCCCGGGGCGACGGCCGTGAGGTCGGCCTGGAGCAGCACGTGGTCCACCGGTTCGGGCAGCAGCGGCGCCAGCAGCCCGGCGGGGCCGTCCTTGACCTGGGCCTGGCCGGGCAGCAGCGGGCGGCCGAACAGCGACAGCGCGCCGAGGCCGGTCAGCCCGAGCTGCTCGGCCTCGCGCAGCGTGAAGCCCACCAGTTGATCGCGGTAGGAGCCGCGGCGGCGCGGCTGCTCGAACGCGAGCCGCTCGCGCACCGACTCGGCGGACGGCGCGAGTCCCGGCCCGGCCGAGGCCAGTACGCGCAACGTGCGCACCCGGACCTCGGCGGCGGTGGGCCTGCGCAGCTCGGGGTGCAGGACGTTCAGCAGGCGGTCGCGGTCGTCGCGGCCGCCGACCAGGCCGGGCACGCGGTCGCTGGTCAGCCAGGCCATGGCCAGGACCTCCCAGCGGTCCTCGGTGGCCTTCACCCGCCAGGCGTCGTAGGACGTCGTCGGCAGCCACTCGCCGTCCGTGGGGGCGCTGGAGGCGATCAGGCCCGCCGCGTGCGCGGACTCGATGACCAGCGCGGCCGTCCATTCGGGCAGGTCCAGGAGCTGGGCCGTCTTCTTCAGATCGCGTACGGCGAGGCCGCCCGTGCGCAGCGTGCCCGGCGGGTCGACGCCCCAGCGCTCGCACAGCTCCTCGGTCGTGCGGACGAACGCGAACGCCTGCCCGGCCGCCGTGCGGTCGGCCAGGGCCTGGTCGCGGGCCGTCCCGGCGAGCGGCGGCGCGCCCGGGCGCAGGTCGCGGTGCACCCGGCCGCCGCGCAGGACCAGCCCGACCTCGCGGGGCAGCACGACCGACTCTTCGCCGGTCGCGGCGAGCAGGCCGCGGGCGAGCAGCTCCTCGATGGGGGACTGCGCGGTGGCGACGCTGACCTCCCGCCGGGCGTTCGGCAGGCGGCCCGCCGGAGGGCCCCACGCGAGCTCGTCCAGGGCCGCGCGGGCCTGCGGGCCGATGTCCCCCAGCAGGCGCGCGACGATGCCGCCCTCGGCCAGCAGCCCGGCCAGGCGCTCCACCCCGGTCTCATCCCCCGTACGCCCCTGGTGGATCGCCCGGACGAGCTCCTCCAGGCGCTCGGGCGGGTGGTGCCGGAACACCTCGGCGGCCGGGGGGCCGAGCCCGGCCGGCGCGTCGGACACGTCTCGGACGCCCGGCGCGGGACGCAGCGCGTCGTCCGGGCCGTACACCAGGGCCAGGCCGCGGAGCCGGTCGACCGCCTCCCGCAGCGGCCCGTTCAGCGGCCGGGCGTCGGACGGGACGGACCGGGCGATCGCCGCGCGCAACTCGGCGTACGGCACGCCGGGGCCGTCCTCGCTGGTCACGACCAGCAGCGTCTCGACGACCGCCAGGACGAAGCGGTCGAGCCGGTCGAGCGCCCGGCCGGTCGCCGAGGGGCTGGTGGCGCGGATCACGAGCCCTTCGAGGTGGGCGGGGACGGGGGTGATCAGCTCGGGGCGCCCGGCCACCAGCGCGCGCAGCCGCTCGTCCGGCAGGCCGCGCAGCCATTCAGTGAACCGGGTGTCCATCAATCGCCACCGAACCCTCTGTCCACCGTCACCGCAAACGCCCGCTCGCCGTAGAAACCGTTTCCTCCATCGTAGGAGGCCGCGCGTGGTCGCACACCCGGGCGGGCGATCACAAACCCTGGGCTACCGCCTGTTCGACCCGCCGCCCCCGCCGCCCCGGCGGCGGCCGCCCGGGGTCGTGCGCTGAGGAGGGCCCAATTGAGGCCTGTCGATAACTAAGTCCATTCCGCGCGCCCGGGTTCTGTCACCACGGGAAGTGCGCGGGGCCGCGCGGGATTTGGCATCCTTCAAGGGTGTATTCAGTAGGGTTTGATCTTGATCTGACGCTCGCGGACACGCGCGCGGGAATCGCGGCGGTATACGACGAGGTGGCGAGCCGTCTCGGCGTCGCCATCGACAGCGCCGCCGTCGTCGCCCGTCTAGGCCCGCCGCTGGAACAGGAGTTGGCCCACTGGCTGCCGCCCGAGAGCATCCCGGACGCCGCCGCCCTGTACCGCTCGCTCTATCCGGAGATCGCGATCCCGATGACGACGCTCATGCCGGGCGCCGCCGACGCCGTCGCCCTGGTGCGTCGCCACGGCGGCCGCGTCATCGTCGTGACCGGCAAGTACGAGCCGAGCGCCCATCGCACGCTCGCGGCGCTGGGGCTGGAGGTCGAAGAGGTCGTGGGGTCGGTCTTCGGCGAGGCGAAGGGGACGGCCATCGCGTCCTTCGGCGCCGCCGCCTACGTCGGAGATCATCTGGGCGACATCGCGGCGGCGCGGGCGGGTCGCGCGCTGAGCGTCGGAGTGGCCACGGGCGCCTACACCGCCGATGCCCTGCGTGATCACGGAGCCGACGTAGTATTGCAGGATTTGACGGGGTTCGGGCCGTGGTACGACCGCTGGCGTGTCGCCGAAATCGGGGCCGTTTCGACGGTCATCTGATGCCCCGCGTGGGCATAACCTACATCCATTCACCATTCATGACAGTCTGAACGAGGTCACCCTGTGCCTACTGGCAAGGTCAAGTGGTACGACGCTGACAAGGGCTTCGGTTTCCTCACCCGCGACGACGGCGGTGAGGTCTTCGTGCACTCCTCAGCGCTTCCCAAGGGCGTGGAAGCGCTCAAGCCCGGTCAGAAGGTCGAGTTCGGTGTCGCCGAGGGGCGCCGTGGCCAGCAGGCTCTTTCGGTCCGCGTGCTGGAGCAGCCCCCGACGCTCGCCAAGACAGCGAAACCAAAGGCTAAGCGCAAGAAGCCAGACGAATTGGTTGTTATCGTCGAAGACCTGATAAAGCTGCTGGACGACGTCTCCAATTCCTACCAGCGCGGCAAGCACCCCGACGCCGCGCACGCGAGGAAGATCGCGACCGTGCTGCGCGCCGTCGCCGACGACATCGACGCCTGAGACGCCGAGCATTCTCCTCCCCGCCTCACCCGGGCGCTCCACATCGGCCCGGTGCGCGGGAACACATCCCGTACGGGCGGTTCATCCGTGCGGGTTGGTCAGTGGTTTGGTCCCGCCCGGCCTCGGGCCGTCCGCGTACGGCTCGGGGCCGGCGGGGCGCACGTCCGCGGTGTCGGTCCACGCCTCGGGCTCCGGCGGCGGCGCATGCTCTGGCGGGGTGTGCTTTGGCGGGGCGTGCCGCGCCGGGGCGTGCGGCACGGGCCGGGGACGGGCGCGCAGCCGTCGCCGCCGCGTCGTGAGGACCCAGGCGAGCGCGGCGACCAGCGCGGCGGCGACGATCGCCAGCCCGATCGGCCCCGCCGAGCGTCCGGGCGCCAGCGACAGCAGCAGCCCGGCCAGCCCGCCCGCCACCCACGCGATCTGCAGCAGCGCCTCCACCACGCCGAACGTCGAGGACCGGACCTCCTCGCCGATCTCGCGTTGCACGACCGCGTCCAGCGCCAGCTTGCCGACCTCCTGGGCGAACCCGGCGACGAGCGCGACCACGACGGCCGTCCACAGCGAGAAGAAGAACGCCGACGCCGCCGCCGTCACCGTGGCGAGGCCGAGAGCGGACAGCACGATCACCTGCGGCGGGCGTCCACGCACCCAGGACGCCACCACCGCGCCGAGCAGGCCGCCAGCGCCCGCGCCGCCCGCGAGGATCGCGATCAGCACCTCCTGGGGAAGGCCGTTCCCGCGCAGGTGCCCGTCCTTGACCAGGAACAGCAGGAAGAACACCAGGAAACCGGACAGGACGCGCAGCGCGGCGTTGGCGCGCATCGCCTCGCCGACCACCGGGCCGATGCTCAGCAGGGTGCGCCAGCGCGGCCTCGCCTCGCCGGGCTCGCCTTCCTCGGCCTCCTCCAGGTCGGGCGCGTCGACGTGGCGCGGCAGCCGTACGGCCCCGACCCCGGCCGCGATGAAGATCACCATCGTGCCGCGCAGCACCCAGTCGGCGCCGAGCCACGCCGTCAGGCCCGCCGCCACCGGCGCGGCCACCCCCGCCGAGACCAGGGCGAACAGGGCGACCCGTGCGTTGGCGGTGACCAGGCCGATGTCGGCGGGCAGGACGCTCGGCATGGTGGCCGCCCGGGACACGTTGTACGCCTTGGACAGCACCAGGACGGCCAGCGCGGCGGGGAAGAGCGTGAGCCCGTCGGACGGGCCGATCGCGGCGGCCATGCCCCAGCAGAGCAGGCCGCGGGCCAGCAGCGTCCCCGCCATGATGTACCGGCGGCCGGACCGGAACCGGTCGAGGACCGGGCCGACGAAGGGCGCGAGGACGGTGAACGGCACCATCGTGATCAGCAGGTAGAGCGCGACCTGGCCCCGGGCCTGGTCGACCGGCAGCCCGAACAGCAGGGTGCCCGCCAGGGCGACCGTCACGAGGGCGTCGCCGGCGCTGTGGGCGGCGGTCAACTCGATCAGTCGGCCGAGGCCCGTGCGGCCCGCGCCCTGGGCGTGGGTGAGCCTGCGGGTGGCGCGGCCGACGCCCCGGCCCGCGCGGGCCGTCCCCCTGGCGGCGGCGCCTCCGGCGTGGGCGGTCTTCTTCGCGGCCGTGCGCCCGGCGCGGAAGGTGCCGCGCCCGGCCCCGGCCGTGGCGCGGGCGGCGCGTGAGATCGACCTGCGGGCGCGGTCCCAGCCCTCCGCCATCACACGCGCGCGGACAGGGCACCGTGGTCGGTGGCCGGGTCGTCCACGCTCCCTCCTTCCGCGCGCTCACGTCGGATACAGCCGGTTAGTGCCCGTTCTTCCCCTTCGTGATGCTCGCGGTGATCTGACCGGCGACACCATCGTCGGCCCGTCGCGCGTCCCCCCCAAGTTCCCCAAGCCCGCCGCCGCGATCCTTGACGATGGATCTCCGCGATCGTGCCCACCTCTTTGGTTTACAGTCCTACCCGACCAGGAGGCGTGTTGTCCGGTCCCGGCATGGGTGAGAATTGACGTGTGAACCGCACTCGTTCCCGCACCTTTGCCGTCGACCAAGCCTGCGCCGCCGCTGTGGAGCCGGCCAGGGCCGCCGCCGAGGCCATCGCCCGCCCGGGCGAGGTGGGCGAGCACCTCGGCTTCGAGGCCGAGGGCGAGCGCGTCGTCACCCATTTCTTCGCCTGCCTCGACCGCGCCTATCGCGGGTGGCGGTGGGCCGTGACGGTCGCGCGCGCCTCCCGCGCCCGCAACGTCACCGTCAGCGAGACCGTCCTGCTGCCCGGCGGCGAGGCCCTGCTGCCCCCCGCCTGGGTGCCGTGGAGCGAGCGGCTGCTGCCCGGCGACCTCGGCGTGGGCGACCTGCTGCCCACCTCCGACGACGACGACCGGCTCGCCCCCGGCTACACCGCGACCGGCGACGACGACTCCGACCAGCAGATGATCTTCGAGTACGGGCTCGGCCGGGCGCGCGTCCTGTCGCCCATCGGCCGCGACCGCGCGGTCCACCGCTGGCACGCCGGCGACTCCGGGCCGCACACCCCGCTCGCCCACGCCGCGCCCGCGCAGTGCTCCACCTGCGGGTTCTACTGGCCGCTCGCCGGCGCGCTGCGGCTCGGCTTCGGCGTCTGCGCCAACGAGTACGCCCCCGACGACGGCAAGGTCGTCGCCGCCGACCACGGCTGCGGCGCCCACTCCGAGGCCACCGTGGCAGCCACGGGTGTCGAGCACGCGGTGCCGATCCTGGACGATCTGGGCTACGACCTCATGGAAGAGGGCACCCCGGCCGCCGGCTCGGTCGAGGACACCGGGGAAGAGGACACCGAGTCGCTCGGCCATTCCTGACTCCTCGCGGGTTTGCCGGCCGCCGCTTTGGGCGATGGCCGGAAAGTGTCCGAGCGCCGCGCCATGATATCTGCGGAATTCACGCGTTTCCGGCTGTGCGGCAGCCGGCCACCCTCCACCTTGGGACATGACTGGTGACTGACATCTTTGGCACCGAACGCATGCGCACGACGGTCCTGGCCGCCTGGACGGCCTCGCCCGCCCGCTTCCGCGAGGACGCCAACGCCGAGGAGGACTTCGCCCTCGGCGGCTATCGCGACCGCCTGATCGTCGAGCTGGCCCAGAACGCCGCCGACGCCGCCCTGCGCGCCGGCGCCCCCGGCCGCCTCCGGCTCACCCTGCGCGACGGCGTGCTGAGCGCCGCCAACACCGGCGCCCCGCTCGACGCGACCGGCGTCGAGGGCCTGTCCACGCTGCGGGTCTCCGGTAAGCGCGACGAGATCGGCTCGGTCGGCCGGTTCGGCGTGGGCTTCGCGGCCGTCGTCTCCGTCTGCGACGAGCCGCTGATCGCCTCCCGCGCCACCGGGGCGGTCCGCTGGTCGCGGGCCGAGACCGCGGCGCTGGTCGCCGCCGAGCCCACCCTGTCACGCGAGCTGGCCGGGCGCGACGGCCACGTCCCGCTGCTGCGCCTGCCTTTCGAGGCCGAGCCGGTCGACGTGCCCGAGGGCTACGACACCGTCGTACGGCTGCCGCTGCGCGACAAGACCGTCGAGCAGGCCGTGCGCCAGATGCTCGCCGAGACCGGCCCGGCGCTGCCGCTCGCCATGCCCGCCCTCGCCGCGATCGAGATCGAGGCCGACGGCGAGTCCCGCACGATCACCGCCGACGGCTGGCAGGTGGTGGAGGCCTCCGGCGACTTCAGCGCCGAGCAGGTCGCCGAGCTGTTCGCCGACCGCCCCACCGAGGAGCGCGCCCGGCCGTACTGGCTGGTCCGCTGGGCCGTGCCCGACGGCGACGGGCGGTTGCCCAAGGACGTCGCGCCCGTCGTCCACGCGCCCACCCCGAGCGACGAGCCGCTCGACCTGCCCGCCCTGCTGATCGCCACCTTCCCCCTCGCCACCGACCGGCGGCACGTCGCGTCCGGGCCCCTGGCCGACTACCTGGTCGAACGCGCCGCCGAGACCTACATCGAGCTGCTCAAGACCCTGCCGAAGACGCCCCGCCTGCTCGACCTGGTGCCCGGCCTGATGGGCAAGGGCGAGCTGGACGCCGCGATCCGCCGGGCCGTCCTGCGCCGCCTGCCGGACACGCCCCTGCTGCCCGCGATCTCCCCGCCCGCCGACGCCGAGCCCGCGGAGCGTTCCGGCGATCTTTTCGTGGTCTCCGCCCGCGAGGCGTCCGTGGTCGAGGGCCCGGCCGGGTTCCTGGACCGGATCGCCTTCGCCGTCCCCGGCCTGCTGCCCGCCGGCTGGGCCGGCCGCCACCCGGCGCTCACCACCCTCGGCGTGCGCCGGGTCGAGCTGTCGGACGTCGTGGACATGCTCTCCGGCGACGCGGTCGACGACAAGACGGCCGCCTGGTGGCATTCGGTGTACGACGTCGTGCCCGCCGACGACCGCGAGGCCCTCGGCGCGCTGCCCGTCCCCCTGGCCGACGGCCGCCTCGTCCGGGGGCCGCGCGGCACGCTGCTGCTCGGCGACTCCTCCCTCGACGCCTCCCTGCTCGCCCCGCTCGGCCTGCGCGTCGTCCACCCCGAGGCCGCTCACCCGCTGCTGCTGAGGCTCGGCGCCGCCGAGGCCACCCCCGGCAGCGTCCTGGACGACCCGCTCACCCACGCCACCGTCTCCGAGTCCCTCGACAGCGCCGACCCCGAGCCGGTCGCCCAGGCCGTCCTCGCGCTCGTCGAGGCCGCCGGGCTGTCGGCGGGCGAGGCCCCGTGGCTGTCCGCCCTCGCGCTGCGCGGCGCCGACGGCGAGCTGTACCCCGCGGGCGAGCTGCTGCTCGGCGAAGGATCGCTGGCCAAGCTCATCGACCAGGACGTCCCCTTCGGCGTCGCCGCCCCCGACCTGGTCGAGCGGTACGGCACGCACGTCCTGTCCGCGGCGGGCGTCCTGGACGGTTTCGCCGTGGTCAACGACTCCGACGTGCCGCTCGACCCCGACGAGTGCGACCACGAGCTCGACGCCGAGGACGAATGGCTGGAGGCCGTCCTCGACCTCCTCCCCGAGACCCTCGTCCCGCCGGTGGCCCGCGAGTTCACCGCGATCCGCGACCTCGAATACGTCGCCGACTGGCCGTCGGCGCTGGCGCTGCTGTCCCGCCCGCCGCTGCGGGCCGCGCTCCAGCCGCTGCGCGCGCTCGCCGACGGGCAGATCGTCGAGGCCCCCTCGTACACCGCCTGGTGGCTGTCGCGCCACCCCGTCCTGGACGGCCGGCGGCCCACCTCCCTGCGCCTGCCCCACGGCGACCCGCTGCTGTACGGGCTGTACGGCGACGCGCCCGAGGGCCTGGACACCGGCGCGCTCGCGATGATCGGCGTGCGCACCACCCTCGCCGACCTGCTCGCCTCGCACGGCGGCCCGGACGAACTGCTCGATCTTCTGGCCGACCCCTCCCTGGAGGTCGACCGCGCCCAGCTCAGGTCGCTGTGGATCGTCCTGGCCGCCGTCGAGCCGTCCCGCGTGGCCCCGCCGACCGCCGTCCGTGCCGTGCTGAACGGCCGCATCATCGTCGCCGACGCCGAGGACGGCCGCCCGCTCGGCGGCAACGGCCCCGCCGAGACCGACGTCGAGGGCCTGGTCGCGGCGGGCCCGCCGGTCGTCGTCGAGGCGCCCGACCTGCTCGCGCTCGTCGCCTCCCGCCCGCTGGTGCTGGCACCGTTCGACCTCGCCGAGGCGTTGTCGGAGCTGCTCGACATCCCCGTCGCCGGGGAGGAGTTCGGAGGCGAGGTCACCTCGACCGGCGAGGAGCGTCAGGTGCCCGCCCAGGTGCGCTCGCTGCTGCCCTCCGCGCCCGCCACGTACGTCGACCACGCCGAGCTGACCGTCGACGGCGTCCCGGTGCCGTGGCGCTTCTACGAGGGCGCCGTGCACGCCACCGGCGTCGAAGGGCTCGCCCGCGGCCTCGCCTGGGCCGCCGGCCAGTGGGGCGACCGGCTCGCGGTCGCCGCCCTCCTGCGCGACCCGGACGCCGTCCCCCTGCTCCTCGCCGAGGCCGACCTCGACAGCTAGGTGATCCGCGTCCGGCGGGCGGTCCCCCGGGACGCCGCCGCCCTGACCGCCGTCCAGACGGCGTCCTGGCGTGCGGCGTTCCGCGGGCTCATGCCCGATAGGTACCTCTCGCACCTGAACGCCGAGGCGATCCGCGAGTGGTGGCGGGTCGTGCTCGCCGGGCCCGGGTGGCCTCGGTCGGGCACGCTGGCGGCCGAGGACGACGGACGCGTCGTCGGCTACGCGCGTTTCCAGCCTGCCGACGACGCCGACGGCGACGCGCGCTCGGTCGGCATGATCGACGCGTTCGCCACGCTGCCGGAGGTCTGGGGCACCGGGGCCGGCCGGACGCTGATGGCGGCCGTCGTCGCAGCCCTGGCCGAGGCCGGGTACGCGGAGGCCACAGCGTGGGTGTTCGAACGCGACGCGCGGGCGCGGAGCTTTTACCGAGGGCAGGGGTGGAGCGAGGACGGCGCCCGGGACGGCAGCGGCGACGGCTTCGACCTCACGATCGTCCGCCACCGCCGTCCGTTGCCCGCTCGCTGACGCGCGAGGAGCCGTCGCCGGGCCGCGCCCGGTCGCGCGCGGCGGCGCGCCGGTCGCGTCGCCACACGTAGAACATGCCGAACAGGCCGAGGCCGACGCCGGCGACGCACGTCCAGATCCACCAGCGGTCCTCCGGCGGGAGACCGAGGGCGAACAGCACGACCAGCGCGACGACCCACAGGCCCGTGCCCGCGAGAATCGCCGCGGTGTCGTTGGTCTTCAACGGGGCGGGATCCGGGGGGCTCGGCTCGTTCACGCAGTCCAGCCTAGGCGAGAACCTCCGGCGCGGTGTGTCCGGGGGCGGCGACCTTCGCACAGGATCCGAACCGCATACAAGTTGGTCTCGAAAGGACTACGAGCAGCTCAGGGCTCTTCTCGGCCCAGATGACGCCTGTCACTCTGCCCGCGTGAGCGAGATAACTCCCCCCACATCCCAGCCGACCGGCGCCGGCGGCCGGCTCGACCGGTACTTCCACATCTCCGAGCGGCAGTCGACGATGAGCCGCGAGATCCGCGGCGGCCTGGCCACCTTCTTCACGATGGCCTACATCGTCGTGCTCAACCCGCTGATCCTGGGCGGGGTCAAGGACGCCGACGGCCAGTACCTCGGCGACGGAAGCGCGCCCAACTACGCCCTCATCGCCGCCGCCACCGCCCTGACGGCCGGAGTCCTGACGATCCTCATGGGGGTCGTCGCCAAGGTGCCGTTCGCCCTGGCCGCCGGACTCGGCCTGAACGCGTTCGTCGCCTTCGGCATCGCGTCCCGCATGTCCTGGGAAGACGCGATGGGCTTGATCGTGCTGGAGGGCATCGTCATCACGATCCTGGTCCTCACCGGGTTCAGGACGGCCGTCTTCCACGCGATCCCGGCCCAGCTCAAGACGGCGATCAGCGTGGGCATCGGCCTGTTCATCGCGCTGATCGGCTTCGTCGACTCCGGTTTCGTCCGCAAGGCCGCGGGCACCCCGCTGGAACTCGGCATCGGGGGCTCGCTGACGAGCTGGCCCATCTTCGTCTTCGTCGCCGGCCTGCTGATCACCGTCCTGCTGGTGGCCCGCAAGGTCAAGGGCGCGATCCTCCTCGGCATCATCGGCACGACGATCCTGGCCGTCATCGTCGAGGCCATCGCCAAGGTCGGGCCGTCGGCCGGCGGCAAGAACCCGCTGGGCTGGAGCCTCGTCGTCCCCGCGCTCCCGGAGAAGATCTTCGGAATGCCCGACCTGAGCCTCATCGGGCAGTTCAGCCTGTTCGGGTCCTTCAGCAGGATCAGCGTCGTCCTGGCCGTCCTGTTCGTGTTCACCCTGCTCATCACCGACTTCTTCGACACGATGGGCACGATCGTGGGCGTCGGCGGGCAGGCGGGCCTGGTCGCGCCGGACGGCACGCTGCCGCGCACGCGCGAGATCCTCCTGGTCGACTCCATCGCGGCCGCCGCCGGCGGCGCCGCCTCGACCTCCTCCAACACCACCTACATCGAGTCGGCGGCGGGCGTCGGCGAGGGCGCGCGCACGGGCTTCGCGAGCGTGGTCACCGGCGTGCTGTTCCTGCTCGCCGTCTTCCTGTCCCCGCTGGTCAACGTCGTCCCCTACGAGGCCGCGGCCCCCGCCCTGGTCGTCGTCGGCTTCCTGATGATGACCGCCATCCGGGAGATCGACTTCACCGACTACGAGATCGCCATCCCGGCCTTCCTCACCGTCGTCCTGATGCCCTTCACCTACTCCATCAGCAACGGCATCGGCGCCGGCTTCCTCACCTACGTCCTGATCAAGGCCGTCAAGGGCAAGACCCGCGAGATCCACCCCCTGCTCTGGGTCGTGACGGCCCTGTTCGTCGTCTACTTCGCCATCGGACCGATCAAGATCCTCTTTGGCTTGACCTGAGAAGTACCCCGGGGGTCACCTCCGGGGTACACGGACTTGCGAGCCGCCGACGGGGACATATCTGATGAACTGGCCACCTCACTGGCTCCCCCGACAAGCGCGTCCGGACGTGGGACATGACGCGGAGAACACTCTCTGGACTGCTTTGCGGGATGCGCCGGTCGAAGGGGTCACGATCGACAATCTGATGCGCATTACAGGCATGGGTCGCTTGTCGATTACTACCGCTTACAAGAGCACGTCCGGTCAGGACGCGTCGCGCAAGTCAGCCGGGGACACTGGCATGGCGCCCCTGACATCTGACAATCGGTAGTCGTCCACGTCCATGTCCACACGCGCGCCTGCACGTAAAGGGCGACGTGACTGTCCGTGGACGAACGCGTGGGCCATCACGATGCGTGATCAGAGAGGAGGTGACGCCCTAACGACAAGACCCCAGGCAAGAGAGATTCCGTCGCCGGAAGAGTGGGCGCAGGAGCAATTGAAGAACGCACCACCGCATTCCCGAGCGTGGGCACGGCGCGTTGCTCGGATCTACCAACTCCAACTGGTGAGGACGATGAAATCGGAGGAAGCCAATGGGGCCCACGGACTTCACTCCGTGGGCCCTCTTCATAGGCGCAGAGGTACTTACGGGTCATTTTGGCTGAACCCAAACCGGTAATTATGGACCGGCTGGGCGGTGTTCGATGATCACAATAGGATAGCGGATAGGCGCAGATTGCGACTTGTGGTGTTACCGTCCCCTTGTGGGCACCTTAGACACTTCGGCTTGCAAAGAGATGTTCAGTGTCTCTTATGTGCAAGCGTTGGCTTATACGGCCGGCTATGCAGTATTGGTCGATCATGTTGATCATTTCGGTGTAGATCTTGAGATCAAGGATCGTGCCATGCGTATAGATGTGCAGATGAAGTGTACGAACGAGGGGCCGATAGATGGCGACTACTTATCGTATGACTTAGATGTCCGCACATATAATCTTCTCACCGATCCAGGTCGTAACGTGCCTGCTTATCTCTTCGTTGTCGAGGTGCCGGAACTAAGAGAGAACTGGGTAAGCTCGCTGGATGATGGGCTATATCTCCGGAGATGTGGCTACTATGCAAGCATGTCTGCACTTCAACCCACGCTTAATCAGGCAACTAAATCTGTACGCCTGGCGCGGACCAATCGGCTTACGGTCGAATCGCTCGATCGGCTAATGAAGGAAGCTCGGGGCGTGGCATGATGCAGACCGTGGTTCCTTCGTCGCATGTATCACCTGCGGGGTTAAAGGCGTACCTCACGGCCAACTCGTGGCAGCTAAGAGATAAGCCTCTACCTCGGGCTGAAATTTGGGAGCGGGACTCGCATGAGGTTCTCGTTCCACTGAACAGTGAAGCATCGGACTACCCACGGCGTATCCGCAACTTTATCGAGGACATCGCCAGTCAGGGGGGATTATCCGAAGAGGATGTGGCTCGCGAGCTACAATACGTGGAAGATGACGTTATAAACCTTAGATTCGAGGATGCGCGTCCTTATATTCCGCTTGTCGATGCATCAAAAATTCTCAATGGGGCTCGGGACTTCACAATTGCGAACGCATGCTCGACACTCCAGCGCAAGTCTTATCACGGCAGGTCGCGTCCGCCGGCGGCTAGAAAGTATGCCGAGACGGTGGGGATGGGCCACACGCTGCGAGGAAGCTTCATCATTCCAATCGTGAGTCCGATCGGCACCATGCGGCCGGTGTTAGCGGAAAGCGACCAGGATCCACTATTAGACGTCGAATTAGAGAGTGATTATTTTCCGCGACGAGTGACCGGTGTGATGGCCGATGTTCTGCGGCAATTACAGGAGTTAGCTGTAGAGAGGGGTAATATCCCGTCTGCCGATGACCTTCGCCAAGCGGTTTATGGGGGTTTATCTGCTGACGCATGCGCTGCGCTCGCGGTCATGGTCTCGGCCCCGGAGGTAGGCGACTTAGATATCACATTAAGATGGGCACTTACATCTGCCCCTCCGCGAGCGGGAGGGGAGTACCTTAGATTTCCTAAGGAGTCGGCGGGTGCAATCAAGGAGATAGGGCACATACTTCGCAACGATGTGAGAATCTCTGATACGGTCCTGTACGGCTTCGTAAGCTCGCTTGATCGTGATCCGGATGACAATGAAGGAGTAGTTAAAGTCAAAGCGTTGCTGGGCGGTCGTGTGAGGCCAGTAAAGATGACTCTAGGGCCAGATGACTATCACGTCGCAGTAGAAGCAAATGACCTGAAGCTGCGGGTAGTGGTCGCGGGTACTTTATACAAGAGTGGAACGGGCGTGTACTCGATGCCAACGGTCGATCTCTTCCGTGTCGATGATTATCTTCCATTGCAATTCAGGGCCGTCAGCAGCGCCTAGTGTCGGAATAATCCGCTGCTAAATTGGCTCACTCTCGCGAACCACGATCTTCCTTCCAGGCCGGTTCGATGAGACTCGGATCGAACACTCGCTGTCCGGGACGCGTGGGTAGATCACTACGGCCTGTAGGCTCTGGCCGACCGTGGCTTGCCGCTGGTCCAGAGCGAAGCTGGGATCTTTCCATTTATTATCTGCGAGGTTGGCGATTCCCTCAGTACGCCGAACGTGTGCAGTCTGATGTCCGCGCTGGTCGGCTTCGAGCCATCCATGCCATGCCTGATGTGATGGTGAAGTCCATCAGCAACGGCATTGGCGCTGCTTCCGTAACTTCGACCTGCGCAGGCACGCCTACGATCGGATCAAGGCCGAGTTCGGGCTGGCCGCCCAGGCTGCCCAGCACGTGATCAAGAAGGTTGCCGACGCCTACCGCACTCTGCACGCCAACCTGGCCGCCGGTAACCTGGGCAAGCCGGGATCGGCGCGGCGGGTCAAGGCCGGGAGCAAACCGATCACCTTCCGCGTCGGCGCGGCTCAGCCCTTCGACGACCGGTGCCTGTCCTGGCAGCTCCAGGCTCGTACGGTGTTGATCTGGACCGTGGCCGGGCGGCTGCGCGGGGTCGCCTTCGCCGGCTCAGCCGACCAGGTGGCGATGCTGGCCGCTCACCGGCGTGGTGAGTCGGACCTGGTCTGCCGCGACGGCTCCTGGTACCTGATCGCCACCTGTGTGCTGCCCGACGTCCCGGTGACCGCCCCGGATGGCTTCCTGGGCGTGGACCTGGGCATCGTCAACATCGCCACCACCAGCGACGCGGTGCGCCACAGCGGTAAGGGCCTGAACGCGGTCCGCCACCGGCATCGCCGGTTGCAGGCCAAGCGGACCAAGTCCGCCAAGCGGCTGCTCAAACGCCGGGCCCGCAAAGAGGTCCGATTCGCCGCGAACGTCAACCACGTGATCGCCAAGAAGATCGTGACCGAGGCAGAACGCACCTGTCGTGGCATCGCCCTGGAAGACCTCCAAGGCATCCGCGAGAGGGTACGGCTTCGCGGGTCACGCTGCACTCTTGGAGCTTCCACCAGCTGGGAGGCTTCATCGCCTACAAGGCGGCCCGCCGGGGAGTCGCCGTGATCCATGTGGATCCGGCCTACAGCTCCCAGCAGTGCTCGGCCTGCGGGCACGTGGACAAGAAGAACCGGCCGGACCGGGAAACGTTCCGCTGTACCTCGTGCGGCTTCGCTGAGCACGCCGACGTCAACGCAGCCCGCAACATCGCCGCACGCGGTGCGGTGGGCTGGGCAGTGAGTCACGCTGCCTGACGCGGACCAGACCGCCGAAGCCATCGACGGCGAGGAGCTGCAAGCTCGGTCGTTACGGCCGAGAAGCTGACAAGGCTTCCTCCGTTGTGGGGAGCCGGCCATTTCATGCTTCTGCCTTACGACGTCTGATTTCGACCTTCGGCGGCAGGTGCGGCGCGGGGTCAGTGTTTGGTGGCGCGGAGGATGACGAACTTCGGGTCGCTGGCGGCGACCTCGCAGTTGCCGAAGAGGCGGCGGAGCTTCGCGTGGTAGCCCAGGTGGCGGTTGCCGACCACCCACAGCTCCCCGCCGCGGCGCAGGGCGGCGCGGGCGCCGTTGAACATGCGCCAGGCCGTCGCGTCGCTCGTCGCGCGGTGGGTGTGGAACGGGGGGTTGTTCAGGATGAGGTCGACTGATCCGTTCGGAATGCCGGACATGCCGTCGGAGGTGACGAACTCCGCGGGGGCGTCGACGTTCGCCCGCCACGTCGCCTCGGCGGAGGCCACCGCCTGGTAGGACTCGTCCACGAAGATCACCTCGGCGTCGCCGTTGTCCAGCGCCGCGGCCAGGCCGAGCACGCCGTTGCCGCAGCCCAGGTCCACGACGCGCTCGCGGCCCTCGCGGTGGGGAAGGTTGCGCAGGAGGAAGCGGGTGCCGATGTCGAGGTGGTCGGCGCAGAAGATGCCCGCGTGGTTGACGACCGTCCGGCCCGACGCCACTCCGACGTCCTCGGGCAACGCGTAGCTTCGCGGCCAGGGGTTGGGAGGCGGGACGAGCGCCGGGTCGGGGAAGCAGAAGACGAGCCGGGCCTTCTTCACCGCCAGGGACGTCCTGGTCGGACCGATGATCTTCTCGAACGTTCTGAGCGTCGAGGTGTGGATCTCGGTGACCATTCCGGCCGCGACGACGACCGTGCCCGCGTGGAGGTGCGGCGCGAGGCGGTGAAGCTGGTCCTCCAGGAGCACGAGGTTCTTCGGCACCCGGATCAGCAGCACGTCGACCCGCTCGGGCGGAGCGTCCTGGGTGGTCAGGAGCCGTACCGCCCCCGCGTCCACGCCGTTGCGCCGCAGGTTCGCGCGGGTCGCCTCCTGGGTGAGGAACGAGTCGGTGATCTGCACGGGGTGGTGGCCGGCGAGCGCGGTGACCAGGGCGCCCCACCGGTCGCCCAGCGCGACCACGGTGCCCGACAGGTCGACCGGGGCGGCGTCGATTCCGTCGAGGTGACGCAGGAGGTACTCGTCGGCGGCGTCCCAGGCGCGAAGCGGGTCGCGCGGGTCTTCGGGGAAGCGGGCGAGGTCGAGCCCACCCCTCGACGTCGTCAACCGGTTCATCGCGCCCCAGGTTAGCGACTCGCCCGGCACGCCGGGTAATCCCGCCGCCGGGGTTGTGGTCCGGGGGTCCCGCGCGCGGGGCGGTCGGTGCGCGCGGTCACCCCGGGCCGTCGCCGATCACGGCCGGGCGGGCCGTGCCGGACGCGTGAACCCGCGGCGGGCACGTATGCGGCGTGCCCGGCCCCGCTGCGGGCGGGCACGTATGCGGCGTGCCCGGCCCCGCTGCGGGCGGGCACGTATGCGGCGTGCCCGGCCCCGCTGCGGGCGGGCACGTATGCGGCGTGCCCGGCCCCGCTGCGGGCCGCTTTCAGGCGCGGTTCGCCGCCACCCCGGTGACGTACGTCTCGCAGGTGATCAGGGTGGTCGTGGCGGGGGGCTCGATTTGTATACGACTGGACGGGTTCCGGTCCGGCAGGCGCTGCAGGGCCTCCACGTCGAAGGTCATGATTTTCACCTCCTCGCTGGGTCGGTGGGTCCCGCGGCGGGTTCGCCGGGGAGGTCCGAGAGGGCGGGCGCGCGTTGTGCGGGTCGTCATCGGGGATGCCCGTCTTGGGGGGGAGAGCGGGGCGGGGAAGACCGGCAGCCGGCGAGGGCGAGGAGGACACGGGGTGCACCGGGCGGGTTCGGTTATGGTGTGGTGTGGTCGGCAGGGAGCGGCGGACGGTGCCGGTGGAGTTGTTGCCGCACCTTCGGCAGGCGCGTGATCGCATCGACCGCGACTACCGGAGCGACCTCGATCTCGACGGGCTCGCGGCCGTCGCCGGCATTTCCAAGTACTACTTCATCCGCTGCTTCGAGGCCGCGTACGGCGAGACCCCGATGCGCTACCTCGCGCGCCGTCGCCTGGAGCGGGCCCAGGATCTCCTGCGCGTCGCCAACCTGACCGTCACCGAGATCTGCATGGCGGTGGGGTTCACCAGCCTGGGGTCGTTCTCGTCCAAGTTCACGCAGCTCGTGGGCGAGTCGCCGAGCGCGTACCGCGACCGGTGGGCGGCGCGCGGCGGCCCGCACATCCCCGGGTGCTATCTGTTCATGAACGGGGTGCTCGACCTGACGTGCTCGACGGCGCCCGACGCCCCCGAGAGCCCCGAGGATCAGAGCGGCGAGCAAGATCACTGATTGTGCAATTTTGGAGAAGTCGCAGGCCAGGGGTCACGAGTAGCTTCTCCTGCATGATTACGAACATCTCTCTCACGACGATCTACTGCCTCGACCAGGACGCGGCCCGTGACTTCTACGTGAACGTCCTCGGGTTCGCCGCGCGGGAGGACGTCTCCATGGGCGAGGACTTCCGCTGGGTCACCGTCAGCCACCCCGACCACCCCGAGCTCCAGATCACGCTCATGAAGCCCGGCCCGCCGCTGGACGCCGAGGCGGCGGACTTCTTCCGGCGGCAGCTCGAGAAGGGCCAGAGCGGGGGCCTTGGGCTGCAGGTCGACGACTGCCGCAAGACGTGCGAGGAGCTGGGCGCCAAGGGCGTCACGATCCTGCAGGAGCCGCAGGACCGGCCGTACGGGGTCGAGGCCGTCATCCGCGACAACCAGGGCAACTGGCTCGTCCTCGTCGAGCCCCGGTCCTACACCCAGGAGGACGTCAGCAAGGGCTGGTGATCGCGCGTAGGCCCGTGCTTCCCAGAGGAGGCCATGTCGGGAGGGCCGTCGCCGCGGTTCGCCGGGGGGCGGCCCTTTCACGTGCCGGACGGAGGAATGTAATCCGCCATCCCTGAGATGACTCTTCGTCCCGATAAGGGATATGTGGCATATATCGGGAAGCCGGAGGGGTGGGCGCGGGGCTCCAGGCGGCCCAGCTCGGCTGACGTCGCGCGTAAACCGATTGCGACCGCCGGAACCGGCTGACTAACGTCGGAACAGTCTGCCCTCGCACGGATCGGACGATGGCCATGCTGTGGCGCGCCGCCGCCCGCCGCTTCCCGGTGCTCGCGATCCGCGACTTCCGGCTGCTGCTGGCCGACCGGCTGCTCGCCCCGGCGGCCGTCGCGTTCTCGATGGTGGGCGTCTCGTTCGCCGTCCTGGACACCACCGGGTCCACCGCCGACCTCTCGTACGTCCTGGCGGCGCAGATCGCCCCGTCCCTGGTGTTCACGCTGATCAGCGGCGTCATCTCGGACCGCGTCCCGCCGCAGCGGGTGATCGTCGCGGCCAACGTCATGATCGCGGTCGCCGAGGGGCTGCTCGGCGTCCTCGTGCTCGCGGGCGACGCCCGGCTGTGGCAGATGATCGTGCTGGAGACGCTGAACGGCGTCGGCATGGCCGTGTTCTGGCCGGCCTCGCAGGCCCTGCTGCCGAAGATCGTGCCCGATCCGCTGCTGCAACAGGCCAACGCCCTCAGCCGGCTGGCGATGAACGGCGCGCAGATGGGCGGCGCCGCCGTCGCGGGCGTGGTCGTCGCGGCCGTCGGCCCCGGCTGGGCGATGACGGTCTGCGGCGTCGGCCTGCTCGGCACGATCCCGATGCTGCTCGCGATCCGCGCGACCGGCCACGAGCACGCGGCGGGCGAGGAGGCGGGCATGCTGCGCGAGCTCAGGGAGGGCTGGTCGGAGTTCCGCGGTCACTCCTGGCTGTGGACGATCGTCCTGCAGTACGGGGTCGTCCTGATGGCCTGGTACGGCAGCTTCCAGGTGCTCGGCCCGCCGGTCGCCAAGGCCCATCTCGGCGGCCCGGCCTCCTGGGGGGCGATCATGTCGGCCGAGGCGCTCGGGCTGATCGTGGGCGGGCTCGTCTCGCTGCGGTTCACCCCGCGCAGGCCCCTTCTGGTCGTGGTGTGCCTCGGGGCGATCACCGCGCTGTCCCCGCTGTCGCTGGCCCTGCGGTGGCCCCTGGTGGCGATATGCCTGGCCGCGGTGGTGATCGGCGTCGCCATGGAGATCATGGTCGTGCAGTGGAGCGTCACGCTGGCCCGTAACGTGCCGCCCGGCAAGCTGGCGCGGGTCTCCGCCTACGACGCGCTCGGCTCCGTCATGGCGATGCCGGTCGGCGCGCTGATCGCGGGCCCGATCGCGGCCCAGATCGGCCTGTCGGCCACGCAGTACGGCGCGGCGGCGCTGATGATCGTGGCGTCGGGGCTGGCCCTGCTGCCGCGGGACGTGCGGACGCTGCGCTCGCCCGCGCCGGACGACGCGACGGTGCCGCCCGCCGTGTCCCCGTCCTCGGCGCCCTCCACCTGACCGCGCGTCACCCCCTTTCTCCGCGCCCTCGCCTGATCCGCGTGTCCCCGTCCTCCGCGCCGGGTTGAACCCGGCCCGTCTGATCCGGC
Organism: Sphaerisporangium sp. NPDC051017; assembly: GCF_040683095.1. Taxonomy (NCBI): domain Bacteria; kingdom Bacillati; phylum Actinomycetota; class Actinomycetes; order Streptosporangiales; family Streptosporangiaceae; genus Sphaerisporangium; species Sphaerisporangium sp. NPDC051017. Next base: position 26,483 of record NZ_JBFBCI010000034.1, on the reverse strand, counting down.
CCGTCTGATCCGGCCCGTCTGATCTCCGATTGCGCGCGCCGAGCCGTCCGCGCCGAGCCGTCCGTGCTGGGCCGTCCGTGCTGGGCCGTCCGTGCTGGGCCGTCCGTGCTGGGCCGTCCGTGCTGGGCCGTCCGTGCTGGGCCGTCCGTGCT
>NZ_JBFBCI010000034.1:0-26233 GCF_040683095.1 Sphaerisporangium sp. NPDC051017 | reverse complement strand
GGCCGTCCGTGCTGGGCCGTCCGTGCTGGGCCGTCCGTGCTGGGCCGTCCGTGCTGGGCCGTCCGTGCTGGGCCGTCCGTGCTGGGCCGTCCGTGCGGGCCCGGTTGCGGAGTGCGCCCCACTGTGGCAAGACGTAGCAAATGATCTCCGCCTCCGGCATTTTCGGCGTTTCGGACATCCGTCACGTTCGTGGGGGTCGTGTGGGAATCCCGACACGGGGTATATAGTTAGCAAAGGTAATGAGTTATGACGAACACCACCACAAGGACGGGACGCCTACCGGGCCCACGCAGCGACGCCGAGCTGGCCTCAGCGCTGCGCGTGTCGCTGGCGCGCCTGACCAGACGGCTGCGGCGACAGGCCGGAGCCAACACCCTGACCCCCACCCAGCTCGCGACTCTCGCCGCCGTCGAGCGGCACTCCGCTATAACGCCTGGCGAGCTCGCCGAGCTGGAGAAGATGCAACCCCCTTCGATGACGCGGGTGATCGCCGCCCTGGAGGAACGAGAGCTGCTCGCCCGCACCCCACACCCGACCGACCGGCGGCAGGTGACCGTCAGCGTGACCGAGGCCGGCCGGGGGCTGCTGAAGGAGGAACGCCGACGGAAAGAGGCGTGGCTTGCCAAGCGGCTGGAGGAGCTGACGCCCGAGGAGCGGGCGACGCTGCGGGCCGCGGCGCCGATCCTGGAGAAGCTCTCGCAGATGTGACCCGTTCCCAGGCCGTGGAAGACGCCCGGACAGCGGTGGGGGAGGTGCGGGAATCCGAGCCGCGGGCGATCCAGGCCGAGGAGACGCGCGGCGCCGAACCGCTTCCGCGCTCGCGCGGCGGGATGTTCCGGTCCCTGCGCAACTACAACTACCGTCTGTTCGTGTCCGGCAGCGTCGTGTCGAACGTCGGCACGTGGATGCAGCGCACCGCCCAGGACTGGCTGGTCCTGGAGCTCACCCACGGCAGCTCGGCGGCCCTCGGCGTCACCACGGCCCTGCAGTTCCTCCCGGTCGTCCTGTTCGGCCTTTGGGGTGGCATGCTGGCCGACCGGTACTCCAAGCGCCCGCTGCTCATGGCCGCCCAGTCGCTGCTCGGGCTGCTCGCGCTGGCGATGGGCCTGCTGGCGATCACCGGGCACGCGCAGACCTGGCACGTGTACGTGATGGCGTTCATGCTGGGGCTCGTCTCGTGCGTCGAGGTGCCCACCCGGCAGTCGTTCGTCGTCGAGATGGTCGGCCGGCGCGACCTGGCCAACGCGATCGCCCTCAACAGCTCGACCTTCAACCTCGCGCGGGTCGTCGGACCGGCGCTCGCCGGTGTGCTGATCTACGCGCTGGGCGGGACCGGGCCGATCTTCCTGCTGAACGCGGTGTCGTTCGCCGCCGTGATCACCGGCCTGCTGCTCATGCGCACCTCCGAACTGCGCACACCCGAACCGGTCGCGCGTGGCAAGGGCCAGCTCCGCGAGGGTCTGCGGTACGTGTGGCGGCGTCCTGAGCTGCTGATGCCGATCCTCCTGGTGGCGTTCGTGGCGATGTTCGCGACGAGCTTCTCGATGAGCATCGCGCTGATGGCCAAGCAGGTCTTCGGCCAGGACGCCTCGTCGTTCGGCGTCGCGTCCAGCGTGTTCGCGGTCGGCGCCCTCGGCGGGGCGCTGCTGGCCGCACGCCGCGCCCGTCCCACGCGGCGGCTGCTGATCGCCGGAGGGGTCGTCTTCGGCCTCGCCCAGATCGCCGCCGGCCTCGCCCCCGTGTACCTGGCGTTCCTGCTTCTGCTGGTCCCGGCCGGCATGGCGCTGATCACGACGAACACCGCCGCGAACTCCTCGGTCCAGCTCGCCGCCTCGCCGGAGATGCGCGGGCGGGTCATGGGAATCTATGTCCTGGTGTTCACCGGTGGCGCTCCCATCGGCGCACCGCTGATCGGCTGGATCGGCGAGTTCGCCGGGCCACGCCTCGGGGTCGTGATCTGCGGGGTGATGTGCCTGGCCGGGGTCGGGCTCGCCATCCTGCTCACCAGGTTCGCCGCGGGAAGGACGCATGGTGCGGTTGTTCGTGGCGTTGTCCCCGCGCCCGGAGGCGCTCGCTGAGGTCTCCGCGGCCGTCGAGCCCCACGTCGAGCAGTGGCCCGGCCTGCGCTGGACGGCCCCGGAGACCTGGCACCTCACGCTGGCCTTCCTCGGTGAGGTCCCCGAGACCGCGCTACGCGGCCTCAGGACGCGGCTCGCCCGCGCGGCGCGCCGGTACCCGCCGATGACCCTGGCCTTCCAGGGCGCGGGCGCGTTCCCGTCCGCCCGCAGGGCCCGCGTCGTCTGGCTCGGGGTCGAGGGCGGGGGCGCGGTGCTCTCACGGCTGGCGGCCTCGGTCGCCGCCGCCGGCCGCCGCGCCGGGGCCGCGTACGAGGAGAAGAAGCCCTACCACCCGCACCTCACGCTCGCGCGGGCCCGTCCCCGGGAGGGGCTGGACGTCACGCCCCTGACGGCCGTGTTGAAGGAGTTCGCGGGCACGTCGTGGCGCGCGGACGCGGTGCACCTCATGCGCAGCCACCCCGGGCCCAAGGTCCGTTACGAGCCCGTCGGGTGCTGGCCACTGGGCGGACACGACTAGGCTCCAATACGTGGACCGTCCCCGTCGCTGGCTGCTGCCGGCAGTGCTCGCGCTGCTCGTGGTCATCGTGGTGATCGGCGCGTTGCTCTCCTGAAGAGCCCGCCTGAGCCGTTCTGTCCCTGCTCTGCCCCTGCCCAGGTCCCCTTGAGCCCCTCTGACGAGTGAGGCCGTGACCCCCGGCGGATCGGGGATCACGGCCTCGACGTTCCGGCGGCTCAGGTGCTACCAGGCGTAGGCCTCGGGGGCGGGGCCGCCCGGGCCGGGGAAGATCTCGTCCAGGCGGGCGAGCGCCTTCTCGTCCAGCTCGATCTCCAGGGCCCGCAGGCTGCCTTCGAGCTGCCCGATCGTGCGCGGGCCGATGATCGGACCGGTGACGGCCTTCTGGGCGAGCAGCCAGGCCAGCGCCACGTTGGCCGGGTCCTCGCCGAGCTCGTCGCAGAACGCCTCGTACCGCTCGACCTTGTCGCGGTGCTTCTCCAGCTCCGTGAGCATCCTCTCGGAGGCCGACCGGCCCTTGTCGATCTTCCGGAGTACGCCGCCCAGCAGGCCGCCGGCCAGAGGGCTCCACGGGATCACGCCGAGCCCGTAGTCCTCACAGGCCGGGAGGACCTCCAGCTCGACCTCGCGGACGAGCAGGTTGTAGTGCGACTGCTCCGAGACCAGGCCGGAGAACGGGCGCCGCGCGGCCGCCTCCTGCGCCTTGGCGATGTGCCACCCGGCGAAGTTGGACGAACCCGCGTAAATGATCTTGCCCTGCTGGCGGAGGACCTCCATCGCCTCCCAGATCTCATCGAACGGGGTGCTCCTGTCGACGTGGTGCATCTGGTACAGGTCGATGTAGTCCGTCTGCAGCCGCTTGAGCGAGGCGTCACACGCCCGGCGGATGTTCAACGCGGACAGGTGCGTCTCGTTGGGCCAGTCGCCCATCGAGCCGTACAGCTTGGTGGCGATGACCGTCTTCTCCCGGCGCCCGCCGCCCTTGGCGAACCACCGTCCGACGATCTGCTCGGTTACTCCCTCACCTTTCTTCCAGCCGTAGACGTTTGCCGTGTCGAAGAAGTTGATGCCCAGGTCGTGAGCGTTGTCCATGATCGCGAACGAGTCCTCTTCCGAGGTCTCGGGCCCGAAGTTCATGGTGCCCAGGCACAGGCGGCTCACGGAGAGACCGGCGCGTCCGAGGTGTGCGTAATCCATGAACCTCACCCTAAGCACCTGGAGTGGACTCCAGCCCAGCGGTGGGGCCGGGAAAGGCGTCGTACGTCAGGAAGACCTGGCGGGCGGCCCGCCGGAGACGGTATCTCGACCAGACCTATCCCAACTCCAGCCCCGACCCGGCGCGGGCGGTCGAGCGCGCCGCGCCTGCTCGCGGGGCATGATGTGCCAATGGGGAGTAGACGGGTGGTCGTGACCGCGGGCGTTCTGGCGGCGCTCGCGTCCGTGCCGGCGGGGGGCGTCGCGGCGGCCTCGGCGTACGCCGTGACGGGCTTGAACGTGAGCACGGACGTGACGGGCGCGGACCGCGCCGCGAAGGCCGGCGACGGCACCGGGCGGCTGCTGTTCCGCTTCAAGGACCCGCGCATCACCGAGTCCAGCGGCCTCGCCGTCTCGCCCACGCACAAGGACGTCTATTACACGCACAACGACAGCGGCGCCGGCCCGCAGTTCTACGCCGTCGGCCCCGACGGCGGCACGCTGGCCACATTCACGATCGCCGGGGCGGGGGCCCGAGACTGGGAGGCGATGGCGGCCTCGGTGGACCCGGCGACCGGGCAGAGCTTCCTGTGGTTCGCCGACATCGGGGACAACCTCAACGGCGGCTGGCCCGACTACTCGATCTACAAGGTGCCCGAGCCGAAGAAGATGGCCGACGCGACCGTCCACGCGACGCGGTACCGCTTCAAGTACAAGGACGGCAACCGCAACGCCGAGGGCATCATGGTGCACCCGAAGACCGGCCGGCTGTACGTCGTCAGCAAGGAGTTCGCCGGGTCGATCTACGCGGCGCCCGAGAAGCTCCGCACGGACAAGGTGAACATCCTGCGCCGCGTGGGCCCGGCGCCGATCATGGCGACGGACGCCGCGTACGCCCCGGACGGGTCGAGCTTCGTGATCCGCACCTATTTCTCCGCCTCGCTCTACCGGGCGCCCGGCGACCTGATCGGCCGCGTCACCATGCCCGCGCTGGACCAGGCCGAGTCGATCACCTACACCCGTGACGGCAGGTTCCTGCTGACCGGCACCGAGGGGAAGTCCAGCCCGGTGTACTCGGTGCCGCTCCCGGCATCGGCTCTGCCCGAGCGGGCGGCGCCCGCGCCCGCCCGTACGAGCGGCGGGACGCCCACGCGCGTGGCGGCGGCGCCGGACGCCTCGGGTGACGGCGACGGCGGAGTCCCGGCCGGGGTCATCGCGCTGTGGCTGGGCGTGGCGCTGGGGGCGACCGGCATCATCGCGGTCCTGGCCCGCCGCGTCGGCTGACCCGGCCCCTGACATGGAAAGAGCGTCTCTGATTGGCTTAGCGATCCTGTGCGTTACACAGAATCAAGGCACAACGAGCTGCCCGGTATTCACCAATCGTCTTCGTGCCCTGGTGCCGGCGACTGAAGCCGCCGGCCCGTTGAGCACGTCCCCCCGGACGCTGACCGGCCAGGCCTGCACAGCCTGACCGGGGAGGGTGCCCGACGTCGCCTGGGCGCCGGGCGTGTTGATAACAGTATGCCACGACACAACTACGATTCGCTAATCGAATCAGAGAGCCTGCCGGGCGGTGGTCCGCCGGCAGGCTCTCGTTCGTCCCGGCCGGGTCTCAGCCGGGTGTGATCCCTATGGGTGTCACCTCGCGGGGCGGGGGGGCAGCGGCGTGGCCGCGTGGGCGGCCTGCGACGCGGGCGCCTGCGGGGAGGCGGACTGCCCGCCCGGCTGAGACGTACCGGACTGGGCCGTACCGGACTGGTTCGTACCCGCAGGCTGCGCCGGGGCCGCCTGCTGCGGCTTCACGGACGGCTGCCACGGGTCGGCCGGCAGCCCCCCGGTGGCGGGCCGCGGCTGCACGGTCGGCTGCCATGGGTTCAGGCCCGGGTTCGCCGGCTGCGGCTTCGTGACCGGCTGTGCCGACGGGTCCTGGATCGTCGGGGTGACCGAGTGCGGTTGCTGGACGATCGGAGGCTGTTCCGGGGCGGCGGGGGTGACCGCCTGCGGCGGTTTCACGGCGGGCTGGACCGGGGTGACCGGCTTGGCCGGGATGGCCGGGTGTGGCGGCTTCACGCCCGGACGGACCGGGGTGGCGGGATGCCGGGGCTTGGCGACGGGGATGTAGGGCGACAGCGGGAGCCCCAGCGCGTCACACGCCTTCGGACCGAACCTCTTCTTCGGGCAGGGCGGCGTGCAGATGACCTCGAACGAGTCGAGGAAGTTGCCGTAGCTCGGCGAGCCCGCGGCCGACGAGACCGACTCGATGGAGATCCGGGTGACCTTCTGGCCCTTGGGTACGCGGTAGATCCCGGCGTAGTGGCCCCATTGGATGCCGCCGTCGGAGATGTCGCCCGAGGTCTGCCCGAGCGGGATCTGGGCGGTCTGCGCGTGCGGCGTGCCGATCTTGACGCGGATGACGTCCTTGTCGTCGGCGCTGGTGCTCCGGGCGCGATGGGCGAGCCGCCACACCAGGATCGTCTTCGGGTGGGTGACGACGTCCTGGTAGAGGGTGGAGACCTGCGTCCCGTTGAGCTCGGCGAACTGCGTACCGGTGTCGGCGGCGACCTCCCCGCCGTTGGCGCCGGCGTTGCCCGGCCCCCAGACCTCGATGGCGCCGTCGGTGGCGGTCGTGTGCCAGGCGGGGATGTCGGTCCTGAGGTTCCCCGCGTGGACGAGCCCGGCGGGCTGCTCGAACCCGCCGTTCCCGGTCACGCAGGCGGTGGAGGCGGGAGGGAACTGGGGCGGGGCCGGGGTGGCCGCGGCGGCGGCGGTTCCGAGCCCTGCGGTGGGGACCGCGACGAGCGAGGCGGCGGCGCCGAGAAGGAGGACACGCTGAGGCAGGGATACCAGAGCATGGGTCTTTATCATGAACTTCCCCTCGTTCGGATGACTGCCCCGACGGGGTCGGGGCGAGCACGCCGCGAACACCAGTACGAATCACGTCGGCGTGCCTGTCGAGGTATGCCCTGCTGAAACGCGGACTCCTGTGACTCAAGTGAGTCTTGGGATCGACACACCCATGGTTTTACCTGGGCGATCTTCTTTGTCCTGAGTCGTCCATGCGGGCGACGAAGGGTTCGCCGCGCAGCGCCTGCTCAACGAGTTCGATCGAGGCGGCGAGCCGTACCAGCCGGGGGCCCTCGCGGCGGTAGGCGGCGAGGACGGCCTCGATGGCGTGCGGCGGCAGGTGCTCCTTGAGGTCGACGGCCGCGGTGCGGTACCCGGCGCGGGCGGCCTCGACGGTGGCGTTCACGTGCTGGCGCGCCATGCGGGCGAGGGCGAGCGGGTGGCGGCGCAGCACTCCGTACGCCCGGTAGTCGGGCGGGACCGCGTCGAGCAGCCAGGCCACCGCCGACGTCTCCCAGTCCGGGCTCCCTGGGGGGAGGACCTCGGGCGGCCACCCGGGTGGAAGGTACACGTCGTGAAGTGTATCGAATGTCCGTTCGAGTCGAGGTATAGGTGTTATGTCGGTTGTGAAGATCCTGGCCTGTTGACCCGGACATTTCGCCCTGCCTGGCGCGTGCTACCCAAACCTAGGAAAATAACGACTTGTGACTGAGCGAATCGGCGTGATCGGCGCGGGCATCCTGGGGCTGGCGGTCGCCCGCGAGCTGGCCGCGCGCGGCGCCACGGTGACCGTCCTGGACAAGGAGGACCGCGTCGCCGCCCACCAGACCGGCCACAACAGCGGCGTCGTCCACGCCGGCATCTACTACGCCCCCGGCTCGCTCAAGGCACGCCTGTGCAGGACCGGCGTCGCGCTGCTGCGCGAGTACTGCGCCGAGCACCACATTCCGTACGAAGAGGTCGGCAAGCTCGTCATCGCCTCGACGGGCGCCGAACGCGCCGGGCTGCGGCGCATCGCCGAACGCGCCCGCGAGAACGGCGTCCCCGGCATCGCCGAACTCGACGCCCTCGGCCTGCGCGAGGTCGAGCCGCACGCGGTCGGAGTCGGCGCCGTCCACTCGCCCCACACGGCCATCGCCGACTTCCCCGCCGTCGCCCGCCGCCTCGCCGAGGACGTCAGGGAGGCGGGCGGCTCCGTCCTCCTCGGCCACCCGGTGCGCGCGATGCGCGAGACCGCCTCCGGGGTACGGGTACACGCGGGCGACGGCCGGTTCGACTTCGACCGCCTCGTCGCGTGCGCCGGCCTCGGATCCGACCGCGTCGCCGCCATGGCCGGACACGCCGGGGACGTCCGGATCATTCCGTTCCGCGGGGAGTACTACAAGCTGACCGGCGGCGCCAAGGACCTCGTCCGCGGCCTCGTCTACCCCGTGCCCGACCCGCGCTACCCCTTCCTCGGCGTGCACCTCACCCGGCGCATCGACGGAGAGGTGCTCGTCGGGCCCAACGCCGTCCTCGCCCTCGCCCGCGAGGGGTACACCTGGCGCGACGTCTCCGTCCGCGATCTGCGCGAGATCCTGCTGTGGCCCGGCATGCGCAGGCTCGCCGCCCGGCACTGGCGGACCGGCGTCACCGAGGTGTACGGCTCGCTGGTCAAGGGCGCGTTCCTCAAGGCCGCCCGCCGCTACGTGCCCACCCTGACGTCGTACGACCTCGTACGGACCAGCGGGGGAGTGCGCGCGCAGGCCGTGGCCAGGGACGGCGGCCTCGTCGACGACTTCGTCGTGGACGTCCACGGACGGGTGGTCCTCGTCCGCAACGCCCCTTCCCCCGGGGCCACGTCCAGCCTCGCGATCGCCCGGCACATCATGTCTTTCATCCGCGCTTAGGCCGGTCACGCCACTATAGGTTCGTGACCGAATCGTCTGAAGCCCGACTACTGATCGTCGAGGACGACCCGAACATCCTCGAACTGCTCGCCGCCAGCCTGCGATTCGCCGGATTCGAGGTCGCCACGGCCGCGAGCGGTACCGACGCGGTCGAGGCCGCCCAGCGCCACCGGCCCGACCTCATGGTCCTCGACGTCATGCTGCCGGACATGGACGGGTTCGACGTCGTCCGACGCCTGCGCGGCGGCGGCGCGCACACGCCGGTCGTCTTCCTCACGGCCAGGGACGCCACCGAGGACAAGATCCGCGGGCTCACCCTCGGCGGGGACGATTACGTCACCAAGCCCTTCAGCCTGGAAGAGGTCATCGCACGCATCCGCGCCGTGCTGCGCCGCACGGCGGGCGACCCGCAGTCGCCCCCGCCCCGGATGACCTTCGCCGACATCGAGCTCGACGAGGAGAGCCACGAGGTCTGGCGGTACGGCAAGGTCATCCCGCTATCGCCGACGGAGTTCAAGCTGCTGCGCTACTTCATGGCGAACGCCGGGCGGGTGCTGTCGAAGGCGCAGATCCTCGACCACGTGTGGGACTACGACTTCCGCGGCGACGCCGGCATCGTCGAATCGTACGTCTCCGTCCTGCGCAGGAAGATCGACAACACCACCCCGCGCCTCATCCACACCCTGCGAGGCGTCGGCTACGTCCTCCGCACCCCACCCCGATGACCCTCGCCACCCAGCCGATGCCCCCGACCTCGTCCCTGTTGGCGCGCACGCCGCTGCGGGTCAAGCTGATCTCCGCCATGCTGGCCCTCGTCGCCATCGCGCTCGCCGGGATCGGCGTGAGCAGCGTGTCCGTCCTGCGCGGCTACCTCGTCGACCGCGTCGACCAGCAGCTCGACACGTGGGCCCACGACGTCGGACGGCGCCTGCAACGCTTCCCCGGGCTCGGCCTCGGCAGCCGGGTGCCGCCGGACGGGCTCATCCAGGTCCGCGACGCCGCCGGACGGGTCGTCGCCGAGGCCGTCGGGCTGGAGGCCGAGACCGTGCCCGAACCCGTACTGCCGTCCCCGTCCCCCGCCTCGGTCGTGGCCGCGCAGACGGTGCCCGCCGCCACGGGAGGGGGAAGCTGGCGCGTCCGGATCGTCCCGATCGAGGGGATCGGAAGCGTCATCATCGCGATCGACCTGAACTCGGTCGATCAGATCACCTCCCGCTTGATCATGAGCGAGCTGCTCGGCGGCGGCGTCGTCATGATCGTGCTCGCCGTCGTCGGCGTGGTGATCGTCCGCAGGAGCCTGCGCCCGCTGGTCGAGATGGAACACACCGCGGCGGCCATCGCGGCAGGCGACCTCGGACGGCGCGTACCCGACCGCGACCCGCGCACCGAGGTCGGCAGCCTGGCCGCGTCCCTGAACGGCATGCTCGCCCAGATCGAGACCGCCTTCCGCGCCCGGGAGATCTCCGAGGCGGCGGCCCGGTCGTCCGAGGAACGCATGCGCCGCTTCGTCGCCGACGCCTCCCACGAACTGCGCACCCCGCTGACCTCGATCCGCGGCTACGCCGAGTTCTACCGGCAGAACCCCGCCGGGGACCCGGCCCGGCTCATGCGCCGCGTGGAGGACGCCGCCGCCCGCATGGGCGTCCTGGTCGAGGACCTGCTGCTCCTGGCCCGCCTCGACCAGCAGCGGCCGCTCACCATGAGTCCGGTCGACCTGCTCGCCCTCGCCGCCGAAGCCGTCCAGGACGCGCGCATCCTCGCCGCCGACCGGGAGGTCGCGCTGGAGGTCGCGGGCGAGGTCGCCCCCATCGTCTCCGGCGACGAGGTACGGCTACGGCAGGTCCTCGGCAACCTGATGACCAACGCGCTCACCCACACGCCGCCGGGTACACCTATCCGCGTACGGGCGGGCGCCGACGGGGTGACCGCCTTCGTCGAAGTGATCGACAAGGGCCCCGGCCTCACCCGCGACCAGGCCGAACGCGTCTTCGAACGCTTCTACCGCGCCGACCCCTCCCGCACCCGCACCGACCCCTCGCGAGCCTCCGCCGGTGGCGATCCGTCCCGGCGCGGTGGGGCCGCTGGTGGCGAGTCGGCGTCAAAAGGCACCGGCCTGGGCCTCGCCATCGTCGCCGGCCTAGTAGCCGCCCACGGCGGCACCGTAACCGTAGAAACAGCCGTAGGCGCTGGCTCCACATTCAGAGTCACCGTCCCCCTGCCTCCAGAGTCCTCCCCTCAGCCTGAGCGCACCGAACCGAACACGTCGGGCGTGCCGCTGCGGTTAGCGGGCGATCACCGGGAGCTCCGGCTCTCCGATCCAACCATCCAGCGCTTGCCTGGCTTATAACGTTCGTGTTATGACTTGCGGACAGGTTGAGCTGGAGTCGGAGGTGGAAGAGTGGTTCGACTCGCTTGGTCAAGCGGATCAGGAGACGGCGGCTTTCTACGTCGACCTACTGGCTGAACGTGGCGTTCTGCTCGATGAGCCATATACCAGGCAGCTCTGTGGCAAGCTTCGCGAACTCCGATTCCATCTTGACCGAGGGGCCGTCCGAATTACCTACTGGATCGCCCCAGGCAGACGGATCATTCTGCTGACGGTGTTCCGCAAGCAGCGGATGCGGGAGTCCGTCGAGATCGATCGGGCGTGGAGGGCCATGCGGCGATGCATCGCAGAGGCGCACACGGCAGACGAGGAGTGAGCGTGATGGGCGAGCGCAGGGCGTGGGCGGACAAGAGGGCGGAGATCATGGGTCGTCCCGGGGCCGGGGCTGCCTACGAAGCGGCACGGATTCGTTTCGAGCTCGGTGAGGCGGTACGCCTTCGCCGTGAAGAACTGGGACTTACGCAGGCGGAACTGGCGCGGCGCACAGGTCTCAAGCAACCGGCGGTGGCACGGTTCGAGGCGGGGGGGACGATGCCCACCATCCCGATGCTCGAGCGCCTTGCCGAGGCACTGGAGATGCGGCTCAGCGTTCAGTTCGAGCCGTACTGCAACGCGGGCTGATGAAATCCGTACCCGGCCCGAGTGGACCCGAGCCGAACAAACCTCCCGCCGACTGACCACGCCACCAATCCCAGTCGTGTCCGTCGTGTGAGCGGATCTTCACACGCGCACGGAACCGGCCGGAAGTACGGCCTGGGGCGTCGCGGACCCTACGTTCGGTCGATTCGGCCTTGGAACCGGGACCGCAGGATGAGGCCTTATGCCTTCTGCAACGCACCCCCCGGCGCCGGAAGCCACGAGACCGGAACAGCCACTCACGACCGCCTCCTCTGGCAGGCCGCGTATCGTCGCGCTCGACGTGCTGCGCGGGTTCGCCCTGTGCGGGATCCTGCTGGCCAACGTCAAGCCGATCGCCCACATGCTCGACACCGGATCGGTCACCCGGCCGGTGGTCACGGCGGCGAGTGAGGATGGCGCCGGGCTGGGGCTGGGCCTGTTCGTCGACCAGCGCATCTTCCCGATCTTCTCGCTGCTGTTCGGCATAGGGTTCTCGCTGCTGCTGAACTCCGTGGAAGGCCGCGTCTCCCGCCCGCGCGTGCTCCTGCTGCGCCGGCTCCTGGTGCTGCTCGCCATGGGCCTGGCGCACATGTTCCTGCTGTGGCGGGGCGACATCCTGACCATCTACGCCGTCGTCGGCCTAGTGGTGCTGCTGCCCTCCACCTGGCTGCCGCGCTGGGCCGTCGCGGGCCTCGCTGCGGTCCTCATCGCGTTACCGCCGATCTTCGGCAGCAACCACGTGGCACTGGTACCCGGGCTGTTCCTGCTGGGCTCGGCGCTGACCCGGTACGGCGTGATCGATCGGATCGACCGTTCCGTCCGTGTTCCAGCCGCGCTGGGCCTGGTTTTCGCGGCGGGGGCGGTGCCCGCAGCCTGGGTGCAGATCGATTCAGGGGCCGCCGGTACGGACGATTTCACCTCCTGGTTCGCCATCGCCGGGTTGCTGATCGCGGGTGCGTACGTGTGCGCCCTGCTGCTCCTGCTCAGAACGCCACTCCGGCCCGTGCTCCAGGGGGTCTTCGCGCCGCTCGGCCGGATGGCGCTGACCAACTACCTGTCGGCCACAGTCCTCGTCCTGGTGACCGCCCGCCTCATCGGCGGCTCACCGGACGGCTGGTCCGACGCGATGGTGCTTCTGATCGCGGCAGCCATCCTCGTCCCCCAATGGCTGGTCTCCACCCTGTGGCTGCGCCGTTACAGCCAGGGCCCCCTGGAATGGCTGTGGCGCTGGGCCACCTGGACCCACCGCCCACCTCTACGCCGCCCCACCTGACCCTTGAGTCCCGGCCCTGAAACCGCTGGCCACGATCACAGGCGTACTGCAGATGGTGAGTGACCGCAGCGGGTCGGTTTCGGTCGACACCTCTCCGTCCCTGTGGGCGCGCAGATCGCGCCGGGCGGCACCCTCACCCTGACCCACCGCACGGCCCAGTGGCCGCTGCTGGTGCGCACCTACACCACCACCTGGGACCTGTCCTCCCTGCTGGCCAACGCCGACATCGTCGGCCAGTCCGGGACCGGCACCATCAACGGCACCACCTTGTCGATCACCTCACCGGGCACCAAGACCGACCCGCCCGCCAAGGTCAGGTACGGGTGAGCGTATTCGGCATATGCGTGAAAAGCGGGGAATGAGTCGCACGGTGCTCGCCGGGCTGCGCCGTTACGGCGAAGCGGTCAGGAGGGCCGAGCCGATCAAGCCAGAGGACATCCCCTCCCGTGAGCGCCAGGGGCGGCTGTTCGGGGAGATCGCGGCAGGCCACCTCCAGCGCCGCGACCTCGAACAGGCGCACCACTTCCTCGTCCGCGCCTGGACCACCTCTCCCGAAGCCACCCCTTTCTCCCCGCTGACGCGCGGCGTCACCGTGGAACTCGTCCGCCGATCGACCGGCACCCTCAAGGCCAAGGCCGTCAAGCTGGCCGAGGACATGGGAGTCTTTCCGGCCGCATGAGCACGGGGACAGGTTGTCCCCAGCGACGCCCTCGCGTCTGCCACGGCGCGCCACCGATCCGGCTCTCCCTGTGGCGGACACGCGGTGTTCTATGCGTGCGAGTCACCGACCATGGCCTGGGACATCCCCACCAGCTCGACCCGGAGCCGGAATCCGTCCATGGGCGCGGACTCGCGATCGTGGCGGCCTTGGCCGGGGAGTTCGGGGTCTTTTCCCTGCCCAACCGCCCCGGGAAGGTCGTGTGGGCCAGGTGGACGGTGAAATCCGGCCCGGCGACGATCCAGGAGCCCCAGCCTCCCGATCCAACGATCCGGCGTTTGCCTCGCCTATAACGTTCATGGGATGAGCCGGATAGGTGAGCGCAGGGCGTGGGCGGACAAGAGGGCGGAGATCACGGGTCGTCCCGGGGCCGAGGCTCCCAGGAACCCTGAGGAGCGCTGCACTTCACTGGCGTAGATCACGCACCGGCATGAACAGGGAGTCCTATGCTGGCATCCGCTAGAGGGGCATCATAGGCTATTTCATGCAGGTTCTGTGTACCAAGCCGTGGATGGCAGGGCGGAGAGCCGTGTCTCGATAGGAGGTCTACGGTGCTGATCCGTTTCCGGCTGGCAAACCATCGTTCCTTCCGTAACGAGCATGAGCTGTCGCTGATCGCAACTGAATTCGATGAGGGCACGGGGCGTAGGACGGGTCTCAAGTACCGGGGACGGGATGTTTCGGTGCAACCCGCACTAGGCGTATTCGGAGCCAACGCGTCGGGGAAGTCCAACCTGCTCAGCGGGTTCCGGCTGATGCGTGACGCGGTGCGTGATTCTTTCGCGGACTGGGCCAAGGCGCCAGGGGTGGTTCCCCGGCAGCCCTTCAAGCTTGATTCCACGTCGTGTGAGGAGACAAGCCTGTTCGAAGTGGACCTTGTACTGGGCCAGGATCCCGTCCGCTACACCTATGGTTTTGAGCTGTCGGACGAGCGGGTGGAGGCGGAGTGGCTGCACGCGTATCCGCACGGCCGCCGGAACGTCTGGTTCGACCGAGAGGCGAACCGCCCGGACTCGGAAGGCGGAGAATTCATCTTCAGGGGAGAGGGATTCAAAGGAGAACGAGAACCCCTGGTAAAGCTGACCCGCCCGAACGCTCTGTTCTTGTCTGTCGCTGCGACTCTCAACGACCCTCAGCTGTCATCGATACACAGATGGTTCCTCAGCAACCTGTGGTTGGAGACACCGGGACGAGATCTCATTGCCCGAATGAACTGGACCAAGCGGTGACAGGACCAGTCGGTGAGAGTATTGCCACTCAGTCCCCCCAAGAATGGGCGGCTCGCTCCGGGCACGCGCCGGACTGCCCAGTTCTCCAGCGTGATCCCTCCACTGACGTATGGCGCCTTCTAGTCAGACTAGGCATCGTTGAACGGGAGCCGGCCGGTAAAGGTGGGTCCACCGAAACGGAAAGAAGCCTCCGCCGCCTCGGGTATTCACCCGGTTCTTCGTCCTGAAGATCGCTGACGCGACGCAGATCATCCAGGAATGCGGGGACCGCGACGCACTGGAGATGCGGATCAGCGTTCAGTTCGAGCCGTACTGCAACGCGGGCTGATGAAGTCCGTACCCGGCATGCCGGTGGCCGGGTCGGTCAGGATGCGCGTCTGGCGCCGACCACGGCGTTGTCGGTGTCGTTGTGCTCTTTGATGACGGCGAGCGCCTCGTCCCTGTCGTGCCGAGCGACCGTTTCGGCGAGCCGCGCGTGCAGCTCGCAGCGGGCTGCCATGTCCCCCCGGGCTTCGGAATCCTCGGGAGCCGTCTCCGGGGCCGCGTCCGCGGGCGCTGCCTCCAGCGTCTGGGACTCCAGGACCTTGATGAGGCTCAGGTAGAACGTGCGCAGGAGCGGGCTGCGGCTGATCTCGGCGATGCGCGCGTGCAGCGACCAGTTGACGCGCGCGAACGTCTCGATGTCCGCGTCCCGGACGGCGGCCTCCATCCGCCGTACGACCGCGCGCAGCTCCTCGACGTCGGACGCGGTCGCATGCGCGACCGCGTCCTCCATGACAAGGGGGTCGAGGGCCTTGCGCAGGCGCAAGGCGTCGGCGACGAACTCCGCCGCGCCCTCGTCCAAGGTCAGCAGGGTACTGCCCAGGCGCATGAGGGGCGACTGCCGACGGGCGAAAAGACCGCCCCCGGGACCGCGCCGGACCGTGACCACGCCGCGGCCCTGGGCGATGCGCAGCGCTTCGTTGAAGGTCCCGACTGAGACACCGAAGTGGGCGCGCAACTCGTCCTTGGTTCCCAGGCGGAGTCCGGGCTCGGCCTGGGCCATGACTTCGAGCGCGTTGGCGACGGCGGCCGGGCGGGTGGGTTGCGCGCCGGCGGGGGCCGGCGTCCCGTCCGCGCGCTGGAATCCGGGGAGCTCGACGTGCCGCTCGTTGTCCGTACCCGCGGACTTCCAGGTCTCTGCTCCCACGGTGCCTCACGATAGATCAGCATGGTGATTTCCGCCAGTACGGCATCAGGCGACGTCTGCCCTGTCGACCAGGTCGCGTAGCCGTTCGTCGGTGGCGTGCTGGTTCCGTGAACCTCGTCCGGTTCTTCCTCGGCTTGACGTGGCCGTACAGCATGTCCTTGCCCGAGTCGTAGGTGGGGAAGGGCCGCCTCCCGGGTTTGGATAGTGTCCAATGATGGTAATTGGATACACTAGGAACTATTGGATGTATGGCCCATGGGGTGTGACGGCATGGAAAACAGCGGGGCGGGGGGCGCCGGCCCCGTGCGCCGGACACACACGACCGTGCGCGCCCGGTGATATACCGTGGTGCGCGAAGTATCCAGTGATGAGAAAGAGCGGATGAGCCACTCACGTCCCGGTCCGACCGACCCCGAACCGACGCAGGAAGCGGGGCGCAAGCGCGACGGCCAGAACGTCGCGGCCGCCCACGACCGGTTGCGGACCGCCATCCTGCACGGCGAGTTGGAAGCCGGGCTGAGCATCTCGCAGGGGGCCCTCGCCGATCGCTTCGACGTCGGGCGCACTCCGCTGCGTGAAGCGCTGCGCCTGCTGCAGCGCGAAGGTCTGGTGGTGGCGAAGCCGAACCATCCGGTCCAGGTTGCGGCGCTGTCGGCCGCGGACTTCGAGCAGCTGTACCTCATGCGCATCTCCCTGGAGGCCACCGCGATCCGTGTCACGGTGCCGCGGCTGACCTCGGACGACTTCGCCGAACTCGAGGCGAGCATGGCGAAGATGGACCACTACGAGCGGGCCGGTGACGCGCTGGGGGTCCGCGCGCCGCACCACGCGATGCACCACGTCCTGGTGGCCGGCGCCGGACCGCGGGTGTGCGCCGAGATAGATCGGCTCGCCGAGCACTGCGAGCGCTACCGGTTGCGGTTCGCCGTGACCGAGCACAGCGACCAGCGCCGGGTGGAGCACCGGGCGATCCTGGACGCGGCCCGCAGCGGCGACCCGGATCTGGCGGTACGTGAGCTCGTCCTGCACTACGCGCGTTCCGCTTCCCTGGTCTTCGACGCGCTGGACCCGCACCGCGACCTGGAGCGGCTGCGCACCTGCGTCCGCGCCCTCGCCCCGGAGGCCGAGCAGGTACTGCGCGCCGGCGCGTGACGCCGCCCAGCCGGCCGGTGACGGTGTGCCGGTGACAGTGCGCACGGTCAGCCCGTGACGGTGTGCACGATCAGGAACGCGTTCATGGCGGTGATCACCGCGGCGATCGCGCCGACGCCGACGACGGCGGCGCCACGGCAGGCGAAGGCGCCCATGACGCGCCGGTCCCGGGCGACCGCGATGAGCGGGACCAGCGCGAAGGGGATGCCGAAGCTCAGGAGGACCTGGCTGGCGTTGAGCACCGAGGTGCTGTCGAGGCCCGCGGCGAGGACGGCCAGCGACGGCAACATGGTGACCAGGCGCCTCAGCGCCAGCGGGACCGTGCGGTCGACGAAGCCGGCCATCACCGCCTGGCCGGAGAAGGTGCCGACCGACGAGGAGGAGATGCCCGAGGCGAGCAGCGTGACGGCGAAGACCGTCGCCGCGGCGCCGCCGATCGACCGGGCGAATCCGGCGTGCGCCTCCTCGAGGGTGGCGACCGCCGCGGCCCCGGAGCCGTGGAAGAGCCCTGCCGCGGTCACCAGCATCGCCAGGTTGACGGCGCCCGCCAGGCCGAGGGCGATGATCACGTCCCAGCGTTCGAAGCGCAGCACCCTGCGCCGGTCGGCGTCGTCGCGGGCGTGCACCCGCCGGGCCGTCATGGCGGAGTGCAGGTAGACGACATGGGGCATGACCGTGGCCCCGACGATGCCGACCACGAGGAACAGTCCGTCTCCCCCGGGTATGGACGGCAGCAGTCCGTGGGCCGCTGCGGCCGGGCTCGGCGCGGCGCCCACCACCTCGTAGACGAATCCGCTGGTCACCACGAGCAGCAGCGCGGCGATCGCCCGCTCGAAGGGCCGGTAGCCCCGCACCTGGAGGGCCAGCACCGCGAACGCGGTGACCGCGGTGATCAGCCCGGCCACCACCATCGGCACCCCGAAGAGCAGGTTCAGGCCGACCGCGGCGCCGATGAACTCGGCCAGGTCCGTGGCCATCGCGACCGCTTCCGCCTGCGCCCACAGCGCCCAGCGCACCGGCGCGCGGTAGCGGTCGCGGCACAGTTCGGGCAGCGACCTCCCGGTGACGACGCCGACCTTCGCCGACAGGAACTGCACCGGCATCGCCATGAGGTTGGCGAGCACCACCACCCACACCAACTGGTAGCCGAACTCCGCGCCGGCGGTGATGTTGGTCGAGAAGTTCCCCGGATCCACGTAGGCGACGGCCGCGACGAAGGCCGGGCCGAGCATCGCGACGGCGCCGCGCACCCGGCCGCGCCCGAGCAAAGCGGGGAGCGCGACCGCCTGCGGGGCCGGGCGCTGTTCGGTGCCGGTGGTCATGGCGCCGGCCGTTCGGGCCGGTCGGCGCCGAGTCCGCTCGGCCGGGCGGTACGCCCACGGCCGTTCACCGGGCGTGCGCCAGCCACCGCTGGATCTCCGCCCTGACGTCGGCCTCCTGCTCGCCGCCCGTCCAGGCCCGGGCGACGTACGCGTCGGGACGCACCAGGACGGTGGTCGCCGTACGCAGGTCCTCCGGCAGCCGCACCGGCACACCGCTGACCACGTCGACCGGTGCGGCGGCGTACGCCAGGCCGCGCAGCCGCTCGTCCCCGGTGAGGTCGAGCACCAGCATGTGCTGGCCGCGCAACAGGGCCCCGACGGTGGCGGTGCCGCCGGGCAGCCGCAGCTCCAGGTCGGGCATCCGCCGGCCCGCCAAGGGCCCGGCGTCGGGCGCGGTCGGGTAGGCCAGGGCCAGGCCGTTCAGCTCCAGCGCCAGCCGCCGGTTGACCTCGGGGACGGGCATGACGACCGACTCGAACCAGCGCTTGAACACCACCGCCTGCGGCGAGAACGCGAACTGCACAGCGCACTGCGCGGCCACGCTGCGCAGCAGCTCCTCGGCCACCGGCCGCCGTTCGGCGTCGTAGCTGTCCAGCAGGGAGGGGTCGGCGTGGCCGTTGACGACGGCGGCGAGCTTCCAGCCCAGGTTGAATCCGTCCTGGATGCAGAAGTTCATGCCGACGCCGCTGGCCGGGTAGTGGATGCGGCTGCTCTCGCCGACCAGCAGGACGCGGCCCTGCGCGAAGCGTTCGGCGATGCGCGTGGCGTCGCTGAACCGCGAGGCCCAGTGCAGCGACGCGAAGTCGAGGTCGGTCTCCAGGATCTCCCGCAGACAGGTGCGGACCTCCTCCACCGTGACCGGCTCGGCGGGGTCGGCGTGCATGCGGTCGGCGTGCACCAGGTTGAAGCGGGTGACGCCTTCCCCGAACGGGAAGGACGCCAGCCAGCCGCGGTCGTTGTCGACGATCCGGCGGCCCTCGGCCCACGGGTTGTCGATACGGACGTCCGCGACGATGCCGGTGAAGGTCGCCGGGTGGCCGGTGCTCGCGATGCCCGCCTGCTCGCGCACGACGCTGCGGCCGCCGTCGCACCCCACCGCGTAGGCGGCCCGTACGCTGCGGCGCACACCCTCGGCGTCGACCGCGGTGACCTCCACGCCGGTGTCGTCCTGCCGGACGGTCTCGACGGTCATGCCGCGGCGGATGGTGACGCCGCACTCCAAGGCCCGCTTGATCAGCACCTCTTCGGTGATGTTCTGCGGCAGGACGAGCCGGTAGCCGAAGCGGGAGTCCAGGTGGCGCCACTCGACCGGCTTCATGCCGGCCCACATGTGGGTGCGGAACAGCGGGTTGGGCAGGATCTCGTGGGCCCGCGCGATGATCTCGTCGGCCCAGCCGCGCGCGTCCAGCAGTTCCAGCACGCGCGGCAGAATCGTGCCCGCCCTGGACTGCACGACGCCGGTGCGGCGCTCGAAGACCACGACGTCCACGCCGGCCTGGGCGAGTTCGGCCGCGACGACCAGTCCCGACGGGCCGCCGCCGACGACGATGACGCCGTGTTCCGTGGCGCCCTGCGAATTCCTGTCCATCACTTTCTTCCCTGCGTCGAGTACGCCTGCCTCTGCGCGGGCGCGGGTGAGTCCGGACCGGCGGCGTCCGCCGGTTGCGGCGGCAGCATCGCCGCGAGGCGTTCGAGCAGGGCCGGTACGTCCTCGGCGCGGCGGGCGCTGCCGAAGACGTAGAAGTCCGGCCGGTAGACGATCGCCGCGACGTCCTCGGCCTCGAAGTACGAGGCGTAGCCGCCGTCGACGTCCGCAGCCTCGTCGACGACGACGGCGCGCAGGCCGAGCCGGTCGAGCCGGTCCCGCACGCGGTCGTCGGCGGCGCCGGGGACCGGGCGGGTGCTGAGCAGGATCCAGCCGCGGCCCGCGAGGTCGTCGAAGAGCCCGGTGCGCCCGCCCTGGCGGATACGGCTCTGCGGCGCCAGCCGTCCCGACACCGGGTCGTCCCCGCCCGTGAGCAGCCCGGCGGTGAGCGCGGGGAACGGGTCCAGCGGCGGGACGGTGCCGGTGCGGAACGCCTCGTCGCGGGCGGCGGCGACCTCGAGGTCGAAGGTGCAGGAGACCTGCCCGGCCGCGATGGACATGCGGACCAGCGTCTCGGCGTGCGGGGCGCGTTCGGTCTCGTAGCCGTCCAGCAGCTCGTCCTCCATGCGGCCGGTCAGCACCAGGTCCAGCCGCCAGGCGAGGTTCATCGCGTCGCGGATGCCGGTGCACATGCCCTGCCCCATGAACGGCGGCATGAGGTGGGCGGCGTCACCGACCAGGAAGGCGCGGCCGGAGCGCCAGCGCTGCGCGATGGACGAGCCGAAGGTGTAGACGGCCCGCCGCTCGATCCGCGCGTTCGCCGGAGTCACCTCGTAGCGGGCCATCAGCTCCCAGGCGGTCTTCTCCTCCGCCAGCCGCGCGGGGTCCTCGCCGGGGATGGCCGCGAACTCGAACCGCCGGTGCTCCTTGCCGAGTTGGAACAGGCAGTGCGGGCGCGCCGGGTCACAGACCTGGCCGTTGTCGAAGTCGAACGACATCGGGCCGGTCGGCACCAGGTCCACCACCAGCCACGTCGAGCGGAACCCGAGGTCGTGCCAGGCGATGCCCAGCCGCGTGCGCACCGAGCTGTTCGCGCCGTCGGCCGCGACCAGGTAGCGGGCCCTGACCGTGTGCGGCCGGTCGGCGTGGACGCGCGTGCCGGCCGCGTCGTACTCGACCCTGCGTACGGTGACCTCGACGCCTTCGGCGTCCTGCCGGACGTCGGACGCCTCCCAGCCCTGGTGCACCGTCACCGACGGGCACGCCCGCACCGCCGCGTCGAGGGCGTCCTCCACGCGGGGCTGGTAGACGATGTAGTCGCTGCGCCAGCCGGAGATGCCCTGCGCGCTGTAGTCGAACGCCATCAGGGTCTCGCCTTCGGCGTTGCGGAACACGTACCGGTCGGCGAGGTGGGCGTCGCGCTCGACCGCCTCGGCCGCGCCGATCGACTGGAAGATCCGCATGATCTCGTGGTCGACGTGTCCGGCCCTGGCCAGCCCGTACAGGCTCGGCCATCGTTCGAAGACCGCCACGCGGTGGCCCCTGCCGCCGAGTAGGGCGGCCGTCGCCTGCCCGACGGGGCCGTAGCCGATGACGACCACGTCGACCGTCTCGTCCCCGCCGTACTCGTCGTAGTCGTCGTGCATGACGCTCCCTTGCCGCGGGCCTTCAGTGGTCTCAGTGGTCTCAATGGTCTTAGTGGGCTCAGTGGTCGATCTGGCCGTCATGGATCGGGCCCCAGCTGTTGATGGTGGCGAGGTCCACCTCCCACGTCTTGGGGTACTGCGGGTGGTCCTCGTGCCAGGGGCGCGGCTCGAAGTAGCCGTTGGCCTCGTTGCTGATGGTGTCGAGCTGGGTGAACAGCTCGATGTTGTTGCCGTCGGGGTCCCGGTGGTAGGTGAAGATGTTGTGGCCGGGTCCGTGCCGGCCCGGCCCCCACTCCAGCCGGGTGCTGCGGGTGGCCAGGTGGTCCAGCAGGGTCTGGAGATGGTTGAGGTCGCGGGTCTCGAACGCGACGTGGTGCATGCCGGTGAACTTCTTCGACGCCATGAAGTTCGCGGCGTGGTGGTCGGAGTTGCACCGCAGGAACACGAAGAAGTCGCCGACGGTGTCCGACCAGCGGAAGCCGAGCAGGTCCTGGTAGAAGTCCTGGAGCGGGCCGAGTTCGGGGGTGAAGGCGGCGACGTGGCCGAGCTTGGTCGGCCGCAGCGTCTCCTGGCCGTCCACGCCGCTGCCGGACTGGGCGTCGTAGAGGTGGATCGGGGTGCCGGTCAGCGGCTCCTCCACGACGAGCACCGTCGGCGTGGCCGGCGCGATGTCGGTGCGCCGCTCCACCGGGTAGCCGGCCTCGCGCAGCCGACGGGCCGCCGCGTCGAGGTCCTCGGCGACCTGGAAGCCGACGAAGCTGCGGGACTGCTTCTCCGGCGCCTGCTCCAGGACCACGCAGTGGTGGTCGAAGGACGTGGTGAGGAACGCCCGCCGGGTGTCGCGCTCCACGAGCACGAAGTCCAGGGTCTTGGTGTAGTGCTCCACCAGCCGGTCCAGATCCGGCGTCCGGAAGCCGACGTAGCCGACCTTCGACACGTTGACCACCGGCGGGGTCGTGCGTGCGGGTTGCTGGGGCATGGCTGTTGCTCCTTGTGGTCCTTGGTCCTTGGTCCGGTTGGTCCGGTTGATCTGGTTCAGCCGGTTCGGCCGGCGAGTGGTGCGCGGCGGATGCCCGCGCACAGCCGCTCCCAGGTGCCCGACGCGAACTGCTCGCGGTCGGCCGCGGTCAGGTCCGCCTGCTCCAGGAAGGCGCGGGCGCCGCCGGCCGGCGCGAACTCGAAGGGGTAGTCGGTGGCGAACAGCAGCCGGTCGGTGCCGACGATGTCGGCGGCCCAGCCCAGGTACCGGCGGCTGAACATGCCGCTGGGGGTGAGGTAGAGGTTGGTGCGGAAGTAGTCGAGCAGCGGGCGGTCCAGGCGCGCGAGGCCAGGGATCTTCGCGATCCGTTCCAGATAGAAGAGCACCACTTCGCCCCAGTGTCCGACGACCACCTGGAGCTCCGGGTAGCGGTCGAAGACGCCGCCGATGATGAGCCGCAGCAACTGCACGCCGGTGTCGTAGTGCCAGCCGATGCCGAAGGTGGACAGCGCCGCCGTCGTCAGCTCGTCCGCCGTGCGGTAGTAGGCGGCGCGGACCTCGGGCGGGGGCGACTGCGGGTGCAGGTAGAGCGGGGCACGCAGTTCCTGCGCGGCTTCGAGGATCGGCGAGAAGACCGGGTCGTCGAGGTGGCGCTCCCGGGTACGGCCGAACACCATCGCGCCGTTGAGCCCGAGCCGGGTCACCGCACGCACCAACTCCTCGGCGGCGGCGTCCGGTTGCGGCGTGGCCAGTGCGGCGAATCCCTGGTAGCGGTCGGGATGGGCCCGCACCGCCTCCGCCAGTTCGTCGTTGACCGCGCTCTGCAGCGCGACGGCGTCGGCAGGCGCCAGGTTCTGCAGACCGGGCGTGGTCAGCGACAGGACCTGGGTGTCGATGCCGGTCTCGTCCATCGCTTCGAACCGCGACGCGCCCAGGTCCGCCAGCAGCCGGGCGGGCTCGCCCTGGGTGGCCGGCCGCAGCGCCAGATCCCTCCAGTGCGGATCGAGCCGGAGCCAGGCGTCGATCACCTCGCCGGTCACGAAGTGCTCTTCCAGGCCGATGATCTTCACTGCCGCACCGCCTCGTTCCTGTCCTGGTGGTAGTAGGCGAAGGCCGCGTAGCGGATCCAGCGCGGCACCTCCCAACCGGGCCAGCGGGCAAGGGCGTTCCGCTCGATCGCGGCGGCGGCGTCGTCGAACGGCACCCCGCGGGCGCGCGAGTCCGCGGTCTGCTCGCGCACATGGGCGAGGTACGCGCGCACCTCGCGGATCTGCCGGGTGTCGGTGACCTCGCCGTGGCCGGGCACCACCACGTCGGCGTCGAGCGCGATCAGCTCGTCCAGCGCCTCGATCCAGCGGTCGCCGTCGAAGTGCGTGTCGAACGGCGGGAAGTACGGCAGGATCGGGAACATCCGGGACTGGAGCAGGTCGCCGGCGAACAGCACCCGCCCGTCGACGAGGACGGTCTGGTCGTCCGCGGTGTGCGCCGGGCCCCAGTGGCGCAGGACGGCCCGCATCCCGCCGAGGTCGATCTCGCACCGGTCGTGGTACGTCAGGTCGGGCTCGACCAGTTCCATGCCGTCGAGTCGGCCGGCCACCGCGCCGCCCATGCCGCGGAAGGTCGCGAGGTAGGCGGTCGCGTGGTGGCGCGAGCGGTCGCGCTGAGCCGCGCTGTAGACGATCGTGGCGTGGCCCTTGAACGCCTGCGCGCCGAAGCCGTGCCCGGGGTCGAGCTGGGTGATGGCGAGGTACAGCGGCAGGCCGCCGGCCAGCCGCCGGGCCGTGTCCCGGACATGGGCGCCGTTGCCCGGTCCCACGCCGGTGTCGATCACCAGCGCGGCGCGGTCGCCGACCACGATCCCGATGTTCGGGACGAGCGGCACGCGCCGGTCGGGTATGACGTACACCCGGTCCGCCACCTCCACCGGGTCGCCCTGCACGACGGGCGCCGCGTACCGGGTCGCTTCCGGCGGCTGGGGCGTCTCCTGAGCGTTCATCGGGCGGCGAGGAGGGTCTTGACGCCGGTGGCGATCCGCCACGGCTCCTCCCACTGGTCCCAGTCCGGGTGGCGGCTCAGGACCTGAGGGATGAGGGCGCCGGCGACCGCGACCTTGCCCTCGGCGGCGGGACGACCACCCACCACCGGCGGGCCGGCCTCCGCGGTCGGCTCGTCCGGAACCGTTGCCGTCCCGCCCTCGGGCAGCCGGTCGGGTATCTGGTCGGACATCTGCGGACCTCCAGGGCTAGTTCCCAGCCAGAGATTGGATATATTAATCACCGCTGGATACACTAGCAAGTGAGGCTCGACAGGTCAGCCGGGTCCGTCATTCACCATGATGAATACGATCGCGGCGCTTGACACCCCCTTCGGCGAAATTCACCATGCTGTTTTATTGGGGCGGCTGGGCCGGGCGATCGCCCGGCCCCTGCGTGCGGTGGCGCGGGCTCCGGCCGGGGGAGTGCGCCTCGGGCGGCGGGCCGACGACCGGCGGACCCCGATCTACTGCGAAAGGAGCCGGCCATGGCTCTCCACCAGCTGTCCTCGGTCACCATCGGGGTCCCCGACCCGCGTGCGACCAGCGCCTACTACACCGAGTTCGGCCTCAGCCCCGGGCAGGACGGCTGGCTGGCCACCCGCGATGGCGGAGACCAACTGCGCGTGGTGGCCGCGCCCACGCGGCGTCTGATCGAGATCGTCGTCGGCGCGGACGACCCCGACGACCTGGACCGCGTGGCGAGCCGGCTGCACAGGCTCGGCCTGCCGACGACCCGCACCGCCGACGCGCTCATCGCCTACGAACCGGTCGCCGGGTTCCGCGCGGTCGTGCGGGTGGCACGGCGGCCGGCCCAGCCCGAGACGCCGCCCACCCCGTACAACGGGCCGGGCCGCATCGAGCGGCACGGCACCCGGGCCCCCGGCGTGCTGCGGACGGACCCGGTGCGGCCGCGCAAACTCGGGCACGCGGTGGTGGGATCGACGGACCTCAACGTCACCCGGACCTTCTTCACCGACGGCCTCGGCTTCAAGCTCTCCGACGAGATCAAGGGCGAGGGCGCCTTCCTGCGCTGCTCGACCGACCACCACAACCTGCTGGTGCTGCGCGCCCCGGTGAACTTCCTCCACCACACCTCGTGGCAGGTCGACGACATCGACGACGTCGGCCGGGGCGCGACCGCGATGCTCGACGGCAACCCCGAGCGCCATGTGTGGGGCCTCGGCCGCCACCACGCCGGCTCGAACTTCTTCTGGTACCTCAAAGACCCCGCGGGCAACTTCTCCGAGTACTACTCCGACATGGACTGCATCCTCGAGGACCAGCTGTGGAAGCCGGAGGCGTTCGAAGGCGCCCAGGGTCTCTTCAACTGGGGGCCGCCACCGCCGCCGTCCTTCCTGCGCCCCGACGACCTGGCCGCCCTCATGACCGGCGCGCACCAGCCCGGCTGACATGTCCCGGCCGCGACCGGACCGAGAACGCGGATTTCAATGACTGGACCCGGCGAAGCGGTCAGGAGGGTGGTGGGGGGCCGGGCCGGGGCGGGGCCGCCCGCAGAGGCGGGGGGCGTATAACATATAAAAGGCGCCCACGAAAGGTCGGAGTGGGTGGTGGGTTGGGGGGC